>CAZSBD010000109.1:0-5473 GCA_964605215.1 uncultured Oscillospiraceae bacterium
GGCATTCTTGGAGAGAATGCTCTTGTCGAAAAACTGTAGTTTTTCGACAGTCTCAGCCGCCCCTTGGGCGGCTTTTTCACGTTTCCTTTTGCCGATGGTCTCCGGCCGTCAAATACAGCTCCTCACAATCCTTCTGTGCCTGCACCAAAATCTCAATGGCCTTTTCCGTCTCCCGCATCAGCTTAAGATACATTTCCTTATAAATCTGCAAATTTTCTTCCATAAAATCCTCCATCAAATATGTGATTGAACTCATTTTAGACATATTTTAATTTCATCCTTCCCATAATAACATAAATGAAATCTAAAATAAACATAAAATACATTCGTTTTGAGGTGATTTTATGGCTACAAAAAATCTGTCCATCCGCATTGACGAGGAAATGCTTCATAAACTGCATATCGTAGCGGATTACGAAGGCCGCTCCGCCAACAGCCAAATCCTGATCCTCATCCGGGATTGTATCCAGTCCTACGAGGCAGACCATGGCGCGATCCAACTGAAGAAAGAATAAAAAAAGACATCCGCAGAAGAAAATTTCCTTCTATGGATGTCTTTTTTGAAATTGGAGGGAAAAGCCTGTTGGCTTTTTTATCAGAAAAACCTAATTTACACGGCCTGCGCCGATATAGTACCGGGTTGCCCAGGAAGAACTCAGGTTACTGTAGGATACCTTATATGTAGAGGTAGAAGCGTTGATGTACTGGCCGCTGCCCACATAAATACCCACATGGCCTACACGGCCGCCAGAGCTTTCATTGCTGAAGAATACCAGATCGCCGGGCTTCAGCTCACTCTTGGAAATCCGGGTGGTAGTGGAATACTGGGAAGCGGAGCTTCTGGCTACGGTTTTGCCGTTTTGCTTGTAGCAGTAGTAAACCAGGCCGGAGCAGTCAAAGGAGTTGGGGCCGGTAGCGCCATAAGAATAAGGCTTGCCCAGCTGCGCCTTGGCGGTCGCTACCACGCCGCTGCCGCTGACAGAGCTGGAAGCGGTGGATTTGCTGGAGGAGCTGGTGGTGGAGGAGCTGGCAGTGGAACCTCGGGAGGTTTCTGCCGACCGGTTCTCTACCACCTGGATGTAATAGGAAGAGGCATAGCCTTCAACGGAACCATACTGCACCCGATACCAGCCGTTGGCGCTGACGCCTGTCAGATTCAAGGTGCTGCCCTCGGGCGCGGAGCCTACCAGTTTCGCAGTGGTAGCAGCGCTGGCGCGAATATTCAGATTGCTGGCATTGATGACCTTACCGGTGCCAATATTGAAATTGATGGTTACTTTATAATTTTTGATATAATCCGTGCTGACATAGCCCACGCGGCCCGCTGTGGCAACCTTGTACCAGTTGCCAGTCTGGCTCAGGACTGCTACCGGTGTGCCCTTGGGCAGACCGGCAATGACGCTGGCGCTGGAAGACGGTGCGGAACGAAGGTTTAGTGTGGAAGCATTGACGCTGCCGTAGTTTACGGCAAAGGCTGCGGTGCAAGTCACGCTGACTGCCAACGCCACCGCACTGATATATTTTATAATTTTGGCAATTTTTTTCATATTTCCTCCCTCAGTAAGCTGGGTCTTATGTAACAAATTCATTACATAAAGGTTACAATTTAATTACAGAATACCATATTACCCGTTTACTGTCAAGGAATCCCGGAATTCCATGGCGAAAATCCGGCAATCTGCAAAAAGCGCATCGTCTATTTTTGTAGACCATGCGCAAAATTTAATGCCGCTTTTTTATATACTTTTTACCGTTTTTCCCCATTTTCCCCGCATTTTCTTTTTGTTTCCCAGTTTTTCCCTTTTTTGCATGCGAACTGGGGATCTCCCCCGGCCGGGGACGCAGCAGGCAGTCTTTGCCGTAGCCGATCAGATCCTCCCTGCCGGCCCGGCGCAGGGCCTCCAGCACCAGCCCCCGCTTTTCCGGCCTGCGCCACTGGAGCAGGGCACGCTGCATGGCTTTTTCCTCCGGGGTCTTGGCTACATAAACCGGCTTCATCGTACGGGGGTCGATTTCACTGTAGTACATGGCTGTGGACAAAGTGCCCGGGGTGGGATAGAAATCCTGCACCTGCTGGGGCATATGATGGATGCTCTGGAGATATTGAGCCAGCTCAATGGCATCCTCCAGCCGGCTGCCCGGATGGGAGGACATCAGATAAGGCACTAAATACTGCTGTTTGCCCAGCTTCTGGTTGATGCTTTGATAACGCTTGCAAAACTGGTCGTAGGTGCGGAAGCTGGGCTTGCCCATATAAAAAAGCACCCGGTTGCTCATATGCTCCGGCGCCACCTTCAGCTGGCCGCTGATGTGGTACTTGACCATTTCCGTTAAAAATTCCGGGTCCTTGTCCGCCATAATATAGTCAAACCGCAGGCCGGAGCGGACAAATACCTTCTTGACCCCCGGCACCTGCCGCAGCTTGCGCAGCAGGGACAGATAATCCTTGTGATCCGCCTGGAGAGCCTTGCAAGGCTCAGGAGTCAGGCAGCGCTTGTCCTGGCACAGGCCAAATTTCTCCTGCTTTTTGCAGGAGGGGCGGCGGAAATTGGCGGTGGGACCGCCTACATCGTGGATGTAACCCTTAAAATCCGGCATAGCGGCAATCAGCTCCGCTTCCCGCAGGACAGATTCATGGCTGCGCACGGAAATATACCGACCCTGATGGAAAGCCAGGGCGCAGAAGTTGCAGGCGCCAAAACAGCCCCGATTGTGAATGATGGAGAACTTAACCTCCTGGATAGCAGGCACGCCGCCCAGAGCTTCGTAGCTGGGATGATAATCCCGCATATAAGGCAAACTGTAAACCTGGTCCATCTCCCGGGTATTCAGCGGGATAGATGGGGGATTCTGCACCAGCCATTTGCGGCCGTGGCGCTGCAAAAGGGCCTTGCCCCGGACATGGTCCTGCTCATCATACTGAATCTTCACCGACCGGGCATATTCCCTTTTGTCCGCTGACACAGCTTCCAAGGAAGGGCATTGCCGGGCGGGGAAGGCCAGCTCTCCCGGTTCTTCCGTCAGATAGGCCATCCCCCGGATTCCCCGGCAGGCCTCCGCGCCCTTTTTGCCTCCCTTCAGGTTTTTGGCCAGCTCCAGCACGCTTTTTTCGCCCATACCGTACATCAGGCCATCCGCCCCGCTGTCCTGCAGCACGGAGGGCATAATCCGATCCGCCCAGTAATCGTAATGGGCGAAACGGCGCAGGGAGGCTTCGATGCCGCCCAGATAAACGGGAACATCGGGAAAGGCACGGCGAGCCAGCTTAGCATAGACCGTCACCGCCCGATCCGGCCGCTTGCCTCCCGCGCCGCCGGGGGTATAATAATCATCGTGACGGCGTTTTTTGGCAGCGGTATAGTGAGCCACCATAGAATCAATATTGCCGCTGTTGATGAGAATGCCGTAGCGGGGACGGCCCATAGCCGCAAAATCCGCTTCCGAGCGGAAATCCGGCTGGGATAAAATCGCTACCCGATAGCCGGCATGCTCCAGCACCCGGGAGATCACCGCCGTGCCAAAGGACGGATGATCCACATAAGCGTCCCCGGTCACCAGCAGGAAATCACAGTAATACCAGCCCCGCGCCTCCATATCTTCTCTGGAAACGGGAAGAAATCCTTCATAATCCGTCATTCAGCACCCTCCTTATCCTTGTAAAGGCATTCTATCACAATTCCCCCGGCATGACAACCAAGAGAAACTGCCATATAAATGGATGTCCAATGGAGCCGCAAAAAAACGGAAGCGCCGAAGATTGACGGCGCTTCCGTTTTCTCTTTTATTTGTTCTCGTAAACCTTGACAATCTCTCCGATAAACATCCGGTGGTAATCCCCCTGGGGATAGCTCTTCTTCACCGTTTCCGGATCCACAAAGTTTTCCTCCTTAATGTCATCGGCATACAGCTTTTTGCAGATCACCACATATTCCGCCTCTTCAAAGGTAGGCTGGCCGTCTACAAAAACGGGAGTCAGGCCTGCCTGATGCATCTTATCCATCTCCCGGCCGGATTTGGAGCCGCAGATATTCAGCGCCTCCCGGTTGCCGTCCTTGAGGAAGGTCAGGGTGTAGAAGTCCTGCTCCTCCACAAAGCCCAGGGTGTAGCGGCTGTGGCGAATGTAAATCGTTGCCACGTTGGCAAACCACAAAACGCCCAGCCCGCCCCAGCTGGCGGTCATGGTATTGCTCTTTTCCGGGGTGCCGGCGCTGATGAGCATCCACTGCTTGCTGATTTTGTCAAACAAAGAGCCTGTGATCTCATTGGGGTTGATTTCCTGAAAAGCCATATATTTTCCTCCTTTTACTAATATGTTTCCATATTTCGCGGGTCAATCCATCTGCCGCAGCTTCATTTCCTGCCAGTCCTCCTTGCTGATGAGAACCTGACGGGGTTTGGAGCCTTCATAGGGGCCTACAATGCCCCGCTCCTCCATCTGATCCACCAGACGAGCCGCCCGGGCATATCCCAGCTTGAGCCGCCGCTGAAGCATAGAAACGGAAGCCTGACCGGAATTGACCACAATTTCGATGGCGTCCGGCAGCAGGCTGTCCCCGTCCTCCGAACCGGTACCGGTCCCAGAGGTACTGCCTGCTTTGCCTTCCGCCGCTTTTTCGATGTGCTCCAGAATCTCCTGAGAGTAGTCCGCCTGACCGGTCTTTTTGACAAACTCGATCACGTCCTCCACCTCTTCATTGGAGACAAAGCAGCCCTGAATCCGCACCGGCTTGGAAGTACCCAGAGGGTGGAACAGCATATCGCCTTTACCGATCAGCTTTTCCGCGCCGGTCTGATCCAAAATAATCCGGGATTCCACCTGGGAGGCTACGGCAAAGGCCACGCGGGAGGGAATATTGGCCTTCATAATGCCGGTAATGACATCGGCGGAAGGCCGCTGGGTGGCGATAACCAAATGCATACCTGCCGCCCGGGCCAGCTGAGCAATCCGGCAGATGGCGTCCTCCACCTCGTTGGCAGCTACCATCATCAGGTCTGCCAGCTCATCAATCACAATGACGATCTGCGGCAGGGTCTCTCCTTCTTCTCCGCTTTCTTGTTTACGCCGCATCAGCTTATTATATTCCTCCAGCTTTTTTACACCGGATTCCGCAAAGAGCTTGTACCGCTTCATCATTTCCCCCACAGCCCACTGAAGTGCGCCGGCTGCCTTTTGAGGATCCGTGACCACAGGAATCAGCAGATGGGGGATGCCGTTGTACATGCCCAGCTCTACCATTTTGGGATCCACCATAATCAGCCGCACCTCCTCCGGGGAGGACTTATATAATAAGGAAATCAGCATGGCGTTGATGCAGATGGATTTACCGGAACCGGTGGTACCGGCAATGAGCATATGGGGCATTTTAGCGATATCCCCCACAATGGCGCTGCCGGTGATGTCCTTGCCCACAGCAAAGGTCAGCTTGCTTTTGGCGGCGGAAAAGGCTTTGGTATCCAATACATCCCGCAGACA
>CAZSBD010000110.1:0-5470 GCA_964605215.1 uncultured Oscillospiraceae bacterium
TTCCGGGCAGCAAGCTTTTATTATTTCGCTTGTCTACCTAGAAGGAAGCATATCAATCGATTCTGCCGGGTCTTTCCCCTTTTTGCTTATTTTGCCCTCTGCTGGGAAATCATGGCTTCCAGTTTCTGAGAAAGCTTCATATTTTCTGCATAATCTACCGGACAGTCAATCACCGCCGGCACCTTCTGCCGGAAAGCCTCCTCCAAGGTTGGGATCAGATCCTCGGTTTTCTCGATTCGGTAACCCTTACAGCCCATGGATTCTGCCAGCAGCTTGAAATCCGGGTTGGTGAAATCCACATGGACGCTGGTACCAAACTGCTCCTCCTGCTTCCATTTAATCAGACCGTAGCTGCTGTCATTGAGAATCAGGGTAACAAAGGGAGTCCCTTCCCGCCGGGCTGTCTCCAGCTCCTGCATATTCATCATAAAGCCGCCGTCACCGCAGACCGCCAGGATCTTCTGCTCAGGATGCACCAGCTTGGCAGCGACAGCGCCGGGGATGGCGATGCCCATTGTGGCAAAGCCGTTGGACACGATGCATGTATTGGGCTTATAGCAGTTATAATGCCGGGCAATCCACATTTTATGGGCGCCTACGTCAGAAATCAAGATATCATCCGCACCCAAAACGCGCCGCACATCCGCCAGAATCTTCTGCGGCTTGATGGGAAATGCCGTATCCTCCGCATATTCGTTGTGATCCCGCACGATCTTTTCCTTGATGGCAAAGGCCCATTCCGGCTCATCCTGCCGGTCAGAGCGGCGAATGATCTGATAAATGGAATCCGCAATATCTCCCACCACCTCGGTCAAGGGCTGGTAATACTTATTGATGTGGGCTGCCTCCAAGCCGATATGAATGATCTGATGTTCATTGCCCCGGTTCCATTTGGAGGGCTGACACTCTACCAGATCATAGCCGATGCAAATCACCAGATCCGCTTCGTCAAACAGCTCGTTGACGTAATCTCTCTGAGGAATGCCCATAGTCCACATGGCATACTTGTTATCAAAGGGGATGATGCCCTTACTCATAATGGTGTTGACCACCGGAATACGCAGCCGCTCCGCCAGTTCTGTAACCGCGTCAGAGGCTTTGGAGCGGATAGCCGCCGCACCTGCCAAAATCAAAGGCTTCTTCGCCCGGGACATAGCCACAGCCGCCCGTTCAATGGACTGGAAGCCGGCAAAACCATCCCGAGGCGTAACCTTTTTCATCGGCTTGCCCTCTGCGGGCATTTTCGCAATGTTGCAGGGCAGGTCGATATGTACTGCGCCAGGCTTTTCGCTTTCCGCGTATTTAAAGGCAATACGGGCGATTTCCTGAGTCGTGTCCGGCCGCACGATCTGCTTGGAACGCTTGGTGATCGGCTCAAACATCTCCACTAAATCCACATACTGATGGCTAGTCAAATGCATTCGGTCTGTACCCGCCTGGCCGGTAATGGCCACCACCGGCGCGCCGTCCATGTTGGCGTCTGCCACACCGGTCACCAGGTTGGTGGCACCAGGGCCCAAAGTGGATAAGCACACGCCAGCTTTACCGGTGAGCCGGCCGTATACATCCGCCATAAAAGCGGCACCCTGTTCATGCCGGGTTAAAATAAAACGGATATTGGGGTTATCGTAAATGGCGTTGATTAGGTCTAAAGTTTCCTCGCCGGGAATGCCGAAAATATATTGAACGCCCTCTGCGTCCAGGCAATCTACCAGCAGCTGGGCTGTGTTTTTTTCTGTCATTTCCATGACACCTCTCTTAATTTTTTCTCTTAAAATTTGAATTGCCTTTTCCGTTCCTCTATATTAGCTGGTTCTTTGCCCGCTGTCAATCGTAATTTTTACATTCTTTTCATTTTTTATTTAGGCACTTTTACGGATAAAAACGGGCTGTCTTTTCGTACAAAACGCCATAAAAAGTCCCGAGCCTCCTGGGCGTATTCAATATGAATCCGGGGCGTCGCCAAAATCTCCGGCGCCGGGTCTCCCCAGTCCTCTATATAAAGGGTATCTCCCGTCAAATCCAGGCCGTACTGATCCCGGCTCAGTCCCATGGCCTGGCACAGCTTCCCCGGCCCGCTGCATAAGTCCGTCTCCTTTTTGCGGCTGCCCCGCCGCTTTTCCATCAGCTCCTGGCCCTCTACCGGTTCCAGAGCACGCAGCAGCACACATTCCGGTGTCCCTTCCCCGTTTGCCACCACATTAAAGCAGGCATGCATCCCGTAGATCAGATAAATGTAAGCAAAACCGCCAGGGCCGTATTGGATAGAAACCCGGCCGTCCGGCCGCCCTCTGTAGCTGTGAGCGCCCTTGTCTATGGAACCCATATAGGCCTCTGTCTCCACAATCCGGCCTTTGGTTATCCCTTCCGCCGTTCGGTGAACCAGCACCTTGCCTATCAGTCTTTGAGCCAGGGTCACCCCGTCTGTCTGATAAAATTCCCGCGTCAGCTTCATGTCCTTCCTCCTGTTTCAGCCGATATAAAAGGCCCTCTAATCAAAGAGAGTCTCAGCTTGTCGATAAAGTCTTTTGCGCAAAGCGCTAAATAATCAAACAGCATGTACGAAACCTTTTTGGGCTGCCTCAATGCTTCTCCTTTTTCAAATAGGCCAGCCAGTAGCCCATGCCTACGATCACAGACCCGCCAATGATGTTGCCCAAGGTCACCGGCAGCAGATTGCCTGCGAAAAAGCTGCTCCAGGTCAGACCGCTTACATCTGCTGCGGATGCCGCCACATAATCTGGATTGGACTTGGCAAACAAGCCGGCAGAAATATAAAACATATTGGCAACGCTGTGTTCAAAGCCGCTGGTAACGAACAGCATAACGGGGAAATACAGACCGATAATCTTGCCTGCTACATCCTTGGCGGCAAAGGCCATCCAAACGGCAATACAGACCAAAATATTACACAGAATGCCCTTAATCAAAGCATCCGGGAAGCTTAACGTGGCTTTTGCAACCGCTGTGTTGATGGTTGCACCGCCCAAAGCGTTGCCAAACAGGGAAAGCTGATGGCTGGCATTGACCGCCCAGCCTGCAAACAGGCTTCCCGCCAGATTGCCCAAATATACAATCACCCAGTTGCGCAGCATCTGGAACACCGTGATTTCCTTCTCCAAAAGGGGGATCACCAGCAGACAGTTGCCGGTAAACAGCTCGCTGCCCGCTATCAAAACCATAGCCAAAACTGCCGGGAAAATACAGCCGCTGATCAGCTTAGCCAGGCATCCATTTCCCACCGTTGCCGCCGCCGTTGCCGAGCCTGCTCCTGCAAAGGCAATGAACATGCCCGCAAAAATCGCCAGGATAAACATCCTGCCCGCCGGCATATTCGCCTTGCCCCGTCCAATGCTGATATAGCTCTCTGCTACCTGTGCCGGTGAATTCATCATATCCGTCTCCCTCTTTTTCTTTCTGTGTTTTTCTATGCTATAAAAATCAGGGAAAGGCCGATATCTGTCTGACCTCTCCCTTATTTTTACAGTAATCCTGTGCTGAAGTACCGCTCCATCCGATCCGGCAGAATGGTAGCGATCACCTTGTTCTTTCCATATTTCTCTGTAATGTACTGGCTGGCCCATACATTGGCGCCAGAAGACACGCCGCACAAAAGCCCCTGAACCCGAGCCAGGCGGCGGGTGGTTTCAATGGCGTCCTCATCGCTCACTGTGACCACATCGTCGATCAGGCCGGTGTCCAGCACCTCAGGCACAAAGCCGTCTCCAATACCCTGGATACAGTGAGGCCCTGCCAAGCGGCCCAGCAAAGCGGAAGCGTTTTTTGGCTCCACGGCAACCACCTTAAGCTCCGGATTCTTCTCCTTTAAGTATTTGCCAATGCCCTGTAAGGTACCGCCGCTGCCCAGGCCGGATACAAATACGTCCACCTTTCCATCCAGCTGCTCAAAAATTTCTGCCGCCGTAGTCTGGTAATGGCTGTCCGGATTGCTTGGATTTTCAAACTGCTGGGGCATAAAAAAGCCCTCGCCGGACTGCATGATCTCCTGCGCTTTGCTCACGGAGCCGGAAATGCTCTCCTCTGCCGGGGTCAGCACCAGCTCCGCACCCAAAGCCTTGATGATCTTCTTGCGCTCCTCGCTCATGTTTTCCGGCATCACAATGATTACCCGATACCCCTTGCGCACGCCTACCAGGGACAGGCCAATGCCTGTATTGCCAGAGGTCGGCTCTACAATGGTCATCCCCGGCTTAAGCCGGCCTGCCTTTTCCGCCTGTTCAATCATATTCTTGGCAACTCTGTCCTTAATGCTGCCGCCGGGATTTAAAAATTCCGCTTTGGCAAAAATCTTCTGTCCAGTAAACTTCTCCAAATTGATCATGGGTGTATTTCCCACTAAATCTACCACATTTTCATAGTACACGCTTTCCCATTCTCCTTTTTCTGTTTTTATATCTGCGAACCTTTTATCTGATCGGTTTTTTAAGGTATGTGCTGTAATTTCCCCAGCCATGCTGGCGCATGGGATTTCTGTCAAATCCTGCGGCTATCGCCGCGCTGCCTGTTCATTATAGCACATTCCGGCTCGTTCGTAAAAAACTTTTTCTCTTCTTTTGTATAGATTTTACGTTTTTTGGATAACATATCTAGCATGGTTACCAAAAAGTTGAAAAAGGAGCGTTCTTTATGTCTAATCAGCAACCTTTTCCCTATGGATCTGATTCTTCCGCAGAAATGATGCATGTGGCAAGCGCCAGCGAAACCACCGGTTCTATCCCCACACCGCCGGTATCTGCCGCTGCCGCCCAGTCCTATGCTCAAGTCACAGATACCCCCCAGGATATGAACAGCGCCGCCGGCCCCGTCTATGCCTATGTAAATCCGGATACTTGCATTGGCTGCGGCGTATGCATAAGCATGTGTCCGGATGTATTTCAGTTAGGGGATGACAGCCTGGCTCACGCCATTTCCGAGCCAGTCCCCCCGTCCTTGACAGCGGATGCGGAAAGCGCCCGCTTCGCATGTCCCGTTTCCGCCATTGATGTCAAAACAGAAGATGCCTAAATTTCCTCTTGACAGCCTCCAAAAAGCCCGGTAGGCTGAAAATTAAGGAGTGCCTTGTAAGGCACTCCTGTTTTTATGCTTTTTTGCGTCCCTCACCGCAAAGGAAAGGAGAATGGATTTTGCAAATAAAAACCTATGATGAACTTTTAGACCAGGCCCTTTCTCTGGTGGATAACACCCTGGATAAACGAGAGGGCAGCTTGATCTATACCGCTTTGGCGCCAGTGTGCGCCTTGCTGGCTCAGTGCTATACGGAGCTGGCTTCTTATTATGATCTGATCTTTGCGGATACCGCCTATGGAGAATATTTGGATCGCATCGCCGCCCAGTTCGGTCTGACCCGCAAGGCCCCTTCTGCCTGTAAAAAGCTAGCGGATTTCACCTTTTCCGCAGATCCCGCCGACCTGACTGGCCAGCGTTTTTCCTGCGGCGGCAGTGTGTTTGT
>CAZSBD010000111.1:0-5423 GCA_964605215.1 uncultured Oscillospiraceae bacterium
CGGCATCGCATATACCTGGGAGCAGCTGGAGGAAATTTCCGCTTCCGGTATTATGTATTCTCGTGTCGATGAGATTCTGGTAGAAAAGTGTATTGCCGGTTGGAAGGAAATCGAGTACGAGGTAATGCGGGACGGCAAGGGCAACGTTATTACCGTTTGTAATATGGAAAACGTGGACCCGGTAGGCGTGCACACGGGTGACTCTGTAGTTGTAGCGCCTTCTCAGACCCTGTGTGACAAGGAATACCAGATGCTGAGAACCTCTGCCCTTAAGATTATCACCGAGTTGGGCATTGAGGGCGGCTGTAACGTACAGTTTGCTCTGCATCCTGATTCCTTTGAATATGCAGTTATCGAGGTAAATCCCCGTGTATCCCGTTCTTCTGCACTGGCTTCCAAGGCCACGGGTTATCCCATCGCCAAGGTAGCGGCTAAGATCGCTGTTGGCTATGGACTGGATGAGATCAAGAACGCGGTCACCGGCAAGACCTATGCTTGCTTTGAACCGGCTCTGGACTACTGCGTAGTCAAGTTCCCCAGATGGCCCTTTGACAAGTTTGTTTATGCGGATAACACTCTGGGTACCCAGATGAAAGCCACTGGCGAGGTTATGAGTATCGCCAACTCTTTTGAGGCCGGCATGATGAAGGCGGTTCGCTCCATTGAAATGAAGCTGACCAGCATGATTATGCCCCGCCTGCGTCTTCTCAGCGATGAGGAAATTCTGGAAAAGGTTTCTATCATCAATGATGAACGCATTTTTGTGATCTGTGAATGTATGCGCCGGGAACTGCTGGCCATTGATCAGATTCACGACATTACCAAGATCGACACCTGGTTCCTCCATGGCTTCCGAAAAATCGTAGATATGGAAAAGGAATTGACAGCTGCGCCGGAGATTACAGAGGAGCTGTACCTGAGAGCTAAGAAAATGGGCTTTTTGGACAAGGTTATTGAAGAACTGTCCGGCAAGAGCGTAGAAAAGGTGCATCGCCTGCCGGTTTACAAGACCGTTGATACCTGCGCTGCCGAGTTTGACGCAGAGACTCCCTATTACTATTCTTCTTACGATGAGGAGACCGAGGTCAAGCCGGACAGCGGCAAAAAGAAGGTTATGGTTCTTGGCTCCGGTCCCATCCGCATCGGCCAGGGCATTGAGTTTGACTACTGCTCGGTTCATTCCGTCTGGGCGCTGAAGGAGCTGGGCTGTGAGACCATTATCGTCAATAACAATCCGGAAACTGTATCTACCGACTTTGATACGGCGGATCGGCTATATTTCGAGCCTTTGACACCGGAGGATATCACCGGCATTGTGGCGGCGGAAAAGCCGGATGCGGCTATCGTGCAGTTCGGTGGTCAGACCGCCATCAACCTGGCGGCTCATCTGGAAAAGCTGGGCGTGCCCATTTTGGGTACTCCGGCATGGTCCATTGATGCGGCGGAGGATCGGGAAAAGTTCGATGAGATTTTAAATCAGTGCGGCATTCCCAGACCTAAGGGAGACACGGTATTCACCGAGGCAGAAGCCATTGCTGTGGCGGATCGTCTGGGCTATCCTGTTTTGGTTCGTCCTTCCTATGTACTGGGCGGCCAGGGCATGGAGATTGCTTACAAGGAAGCAGATGTCCGCGAATTTATGCAGGTCATCTCCCGAAACAAGGTAGAAAACCCGGTTCTGGTAGATAAATATATGATGGGCCGGGAGATCGAAGTTGACGCCATCTGTGACGGCGAGAATATCCTGATTCCGGGTATTATGGAGCATATGGAGCGTGCCGGCGTGCATTCCGGGGACTCCATTTCTGTGTATCCTTCTATTACCATTGAGGATAAGCACAAGGAGACCATCATCCGGTATACCGAGGCGCTGGCAAAGAGCCTGGCAGTTTTGGGTCTGGTCAATATCCAGTTCGTCCTGTATAACGATGAGATCTATGTCATCGAGGTCAACCCGAGAGCGTCTCGTACCGTGCCTTACATTTCCAAGATTACCGGCCTGCCGATGGTGGATCTGGCAACCCGGTGTATGTTTGGTGAGAAGCTTGCGGATATGGGCTATGGCATTGGCCTGCATCCGGAAAGCGAATACTATGCAGTCAAGGTTCCTGTTTTCTCCTTCCAGAAGCTGCGGGATCTGGATACGCAGCTGGGACCGGAAATGAAGTCTACCGGTGAGGTTTTGGGCGTATCCAAGTCCTTCCGGGAAGCGCTGATGAAGGGTCTGCTGGGTGCAGGCTTCAATATGAAGCGCAAGGGCGCTGTGCTGATTTCTGTTCGGGATTCGGATAAGCAGGAAGCCATTCAGATTGGCGAGCGGTTTGAGGCTCTGGGCTTTGACCTGTATGCCACCAGCGGCACTGCCAACGTACTCAACCGCCACATGGTGGCAACCAACGCTGTGCGCAACGTAGACGAGCCGTCACCGAATATCATCGACCTGATCGAAAGCGGCAAGGTGGATTATGTCATCGCGTCTTCTGTTAAGGGCCGTCATCCGGAGCTTGGTTCTGTTAAGATCCGCCGGTGTGCTGTTGAGCGGGCAATCCCCTGTCTCACTTCTATGGATACCGCGACAGCTTTGTTGCGGTGCTTGGAAAGCAAGATCCGTCTGGAAAATTGCGAAATGGTGGATATTAACGAGGTATAAGCTGTTAGCTTCATATAGCTGGGAGATCCCAAGATTACCGAACCGGCTCCAGGGTCGGCTTGGGATCTCCTTTATTTTGGTTTAGAGACAGAAAAATTATGAGTCGGCGCTGGTCGCAGACTCCTTTTCAACGGGAGGTAAATCAATGGCAATACAGGAAATTTGTAAGGTTGCCCAGGTGGAATGTCTGGGGGACGGTCTGTATCGGATCATGATACAGGCGCCGGCGCTGTGCGCGAAAGCAGCGCCCGGTCAGTTTGTGCATATTGCTTGCGGGGAAGGGAATATGCTGCGCCGCCCCATTTCCATTTGTGATGTGCAGGGAGAAAAAATGGTGATCGTTTTCGCTGTGAAAGGCGAAGGCACCCGCTGGCTGGCCGCCCGGAAAGCCGCAGATGAGTTGGATGTGCTGGGTCCCTTAGGCCATGGTTTTGATCTTTCCCAGCTGGGCAGCAATCCGGTGTTCATTGGCGGCGGCATCGGCGTACCGCCTATGCTTTATGCCCTCAAGGCGGCCAAGGCACGGGGCTGTAAGCCGGAGGCAATTTTAGGTTTCCGCAGCAAGACGGCTGTAATTTTGCAGTCGGAATTTGAAGCCGAGGCTCCGGCTTATATCACCACAGATGACGGCTCTTACGGAACCCATGGCTTTGTTTCCGATGTACTGCGGCAGCGGATTGGTCAGTATACCGCCGTATGCTGCTGCGGGCCTAAGAAAATGCTCCAGTCCCTGGCAGAGCTGGCGGAAGCGGCCGGCATTCCTTGTCAGGTTTCCATGGAAGAGCGGATGGGCTGCGGCATCGGTGCTTGTCTGGTGTGCGCCTGCGCTCTGAAAGGAGAAGGAGAGGAAACCCGCTACGGCCATGTTTGTAAGGATGGCCCGGTCTTTGATTCCAAGGAGGTAGTTTGGTAATGGATTTATCCGTAAATTTTTGCGGGGTTCCCTTTCATAACCCCATCACTACAGCGTCCGGCACCTTTGGCTTTGGACACGAGTACGGCGAGTTTTTTGACCTTTCTCAGTTGGGCGGTATTGGCGTTAAGGGTCTGACCCCTACGGAGCGTTTAGGCAATCCGGCGCCTCGAATCGCGGAAACCCCGGCAGGTATTCTGAATTGCGTGGGTTTGCAAAATCCGGGTATTGACCGGTTTATCGCGGAACAGATCCCTTTTCTGCGGCAATTTGATACCAGAATCATTGCCAATGTTTCCGGCAATACCGTAGAGGAATACTGCGGCATGGTGGAGAAAATCTCGGATGCAGATGTGGATCTCATCGAGATGAATGTATCCTGCCCCAATGTAAAATGCGGCGGTATGGCCTTCGGCACGCAGCCTAAGATGGTAGAGGAAGTGGTTTCCGCTGCGAAAAGATATGCTAAAAAGCCGCTGATTGTCAAGCTGTCCCCCAATGTGACAGATATTACGGAAATCGCCCGGGCAGCGGTCGCCGCCGGTGCGGATGCCCTGTCTCTCATCAATACTTTGCTGGGTATGCGTATTGATATTGAAACCCGTCGGCCTATTTTGTCTAATATTATGGGCGGCCTGTCCGGCCCGGCGGTGTTCCCTGTAGCGGTGCGGATGGTGTATCAGGTGCGCCAGGCGGTGAATGTGCCCATCATTGGTATGGGTGGCATTGCCACTGGTCGGGATATTGTGGAGATGCTGCTGGCCGGTGCGGATTTGATCGCCATGGGTACAGTGATGTTTAAAGATCCTATGGCGCCGGTCAAGGCGTTGGAAGAGCTGAAGGACTATATGGAGCGCCACGGCGTTTCCTCCGTTCAGGAGCTTTCTGGGGCGATTCAGCTATGACAATGATATACTTAATCCGCCATGGCGAGGCGGAAGGCAATGTTTACCGCCGCTGCCACGGGCAATATGACAGTATGCTCACGCCCAGAGGTGAGCGGCAGATTGAGAAACTGGCAGACCGGTTTGCGGATGTTCATCTGGATCGAATTTATTCCAGTGACCTGTACCGAGCCTACTGCACGGCCAAGGCCATTGCCGATCGGAAGGGGATGACGGTACACAAACGGCCTGGCATGCGGGAAATTGCTATGGGTGATTGGGAAGATAAGCCATGGGCAGAACTGGAGCACAGCTTTAGCCGCCAGTTCCGGATATGGATGGAAGAACCTTGGAATTTCCAAAAGGCGGACAGTGAAAGCGTGTTGGATGCCGGCCGGCGAGCCTATGACACCTTGCGGGAAATCGCAGAGGAAAATCCGGACAGTACCATTGCTGTGGTGGCTCACGGTTCTGTCATCCGTGGAATTCTGGGCATAGCCATGAATTGTCCGGTAGAAGAATTGCCCTGTATTGGCTGGGGAGATAATACCTGTGTTTCCAAGCTGATTTATGATGGCCGTCAAATAAAAGTGGCATACAAAAACGATGCCTCTCATTTGCCGGATGACTTATCTACAATGAAGATTGTCAAGTGGGTGGAAAAGGACGCCAATCGGGAAAATTATCAGATGTGGTTTCGTTCTGTGGATTGGGAGCGGGATTGCGAACGCATTTTGGCCTTTGTACGTACAGCCAGGACAGAGGAAATGACACCCCAGGAAGAAGAAAATTATCTTCGGCAAACCCGGCTGCTGGCTTTGCAAAATCCCCGTGCGGCGGCGATTGGAATGGTAGAAAATATTCCTATGGGATTCTTGCGTCTGGATGTACTGGAAGAAAGCCGGAAAGACAGCGGCGTTATTGATACCATGGTTTTGATGAAAGAGTATCAGGGCAAGGGCTATGGTCCTCAGAT
>CAZSBD010000112.1:0-5380 GCA_964605215.1 uncultured Oscillospiraceae bacterium
GGTAATTATCAACGGAAACCATATGAAGGAATACTGGGGTGAAGGCTCTGACCGGGCCAGAAACTGGCAGCGCTATGACCTGGGCGGCGACAAGAAGCTGTCCTTTGAAGAGGGCGTAGATTCTTATGTACCCTATGCCGGTTCCCTGAAGGACAACGTGACCATGTCTTTGAATAAGGTTCGCTCCACCATGTGCAACTGCGGCGCTCTGTCCATTCCGGAGCTGCAGAAGAAGGCTAAGATCACTTTGGTTTCCGCAACCTCTATCGTAGAGGGCGGCGCACACGATGTAGTCCTCAAGGACAGCGTGACTACTATGAATAAATAAGATTTAGATGTTATCCATGAAACAGAGAAGTGTAATATGCACTTCTCTGTTTGATTGTTCTGAGAAATAGGGAAAAATGATATGAAGAAAATGACAAATGCGGAGCATTCCATCAAGCGGATCACCTCGATGCGCCATATGATCGTGCTGGAAGGGCTGCTGGTGGGTGTTTTTGCCGGTGCGGTTTCCGTGTTTTACCGCTGGATCTTATCTTTGGCGGAGGATTGGAACGGCTCTGTTTTAGCTTGGGTAGGGATGAAGCCTCTCCGTTTGGCCGTCTGGCTGGCGATTTTAGCCGGTATGGCCGTGATCGTATCTAAAATTTTACAGTGGGAGCCCATGTGTTCGGGCAGCGGCATCCCTCAGGTAGAGGGAGAGATTCAAAACTCCCTGAAAAGCAACTGTGTCAAGATTATCATCGCCAAGCTGCTGGGCGGCTTTTTGTGCATCTTTGGCGGCCTGGCCCTGGGCAGAGAAGGTCCTTCTATTCAGCTGGGGGCGATGACCGGCAAAAGCATTTCCCGTTTTTTTAAACGGATCAAGGTGGAGGAACGGTTTTTGCTGACTTGCGGCGCTTCTGCCGGTTTGTCCGCTGCTTTTAACGCACCTCTGGCCGGGGCTATGTTCGCTTTGGAGGAAATCCACAAAAACTTTTCTCCTCTGGTTATGATGTCAGCGATGGCGGCCTCCGCTGTGGCAGACTTTTTTTCCCGCGGCATCTTTGGCTTTGACCCTATTTTTGATTTTGGCCAGCTGTCCTACATCCGGATGCGGTACTATCCTCTGGTCATCCTGCTGGGCATTCTTACCGGCGTACTGGGGGCGGTGTATAACAAATGTCTGCTGAAATCCCAGGATCTGTATCAGAAAATCCCAATGAAAAAAAGCGAGTACAAAGTCATCATTCCCTTTTTGCTGGCGGGTCTTTTGGGTGTAACCACACCGGTAGTTCTGGGCGGCGGCCATAGGATGATCCAATTAATCGCGGCAGGCAATCTCACCTTGCGGGTAGTAGTCTTTTTGCTAGCGGTTAAGTTCCTGTTTTCTATGATTAGCTTTGGCTCCGGCGCTCCCGGCGGTATCTTTTTCCCCATGCTGGTGCTGGGCGCTTATATCGGCGGTGCGTTCGGACTGATTGCCGCGCAGATTTTCGGCTTTGACATGTCCTTGGTTCAGAATTTTGTGGTGTTGGCGATGGCTGCCTATTTTACCGCCATTGTCCGGGCGCCTATGACCGGCATCATCCTCATTTGCGAGATGACCGGTTCATTTACCCATATTTTGTCCCTGTCTCTGGTTTCCGTCACCGCTTATATCACGGCGGATATCCTAAAATCTGTGCCGGTTTACGAAAGCCTGCTGTGGCGCCTGCTGCGCAAAAGCGGCAAGGTGAAGGAAGAAAATAAAAAGGGAGAAAAGATTATCATTGAAACTCCCATTGAGCAAGGCTCCTTTGCCGTAGGCAAATGCATCAAGGATATTCCGTTCCCGGAGGAGATTTTGATTATAGAAATCCTGCGGGGCGAGCAGGAGCTGATTCCCAAAGGCGATATCCGGCTACAGCCCCGGGATGTGCTGGTGATTATGTACAATGAATATGACGAAGTGGCATCCCACGACGCCATTACCGAGCTGACCAGCCTGCAGGCGCGAAGCTGATTTCAAAAAAGAAAGAGGTTATTTATGATGAAAGCTGTGATTTTTGATATGGACGGCACTCTGCTGGATTCTATGCCGGCTTGGAACAATTCCTCCCAGATTTGTCTGGCCCCCTACGGCGTCACCGTTACCCGGGAGGATATCCGCAGCCTGGAGGGTAAGACCCAGCTGCAGTTTTTGACCTATTTTGCGGAGAAATATCCTCAGATCGGCAAAACTGGGTCGGAGCTGATGGCGGAATTCGATGAGCTGATGGAAAAACGCTATCGGGAAATTGCCGTACCCCGGCCGGGAATCCTTGCGCTGCTGGATCACTACAAGGCCAAGGGAATCCCGATGTGCGTGGCGTCGCTGACAGACCGGAGGCACTGTGAAAAGGCTCTGGCTTACCATGGACTGCTGGCGTATTTTTCGTTTATGCTGACCGCCCATGAAGTAGGCAGGAGCAAGCGGCACCCGGATATTTACCTGCAAAGCGCCGAAAAGCTGGGCTGCGCACCCAAAGATATCCTGGTGTTTGAGGATGCCCCCTATGCGGCGGAAACAGCCAAAAAGGCAGGCTTTCAGGTTTGCGGCGTGAAAGAGAAAACCTATGCCGCAGGAGAAGCGCAGCTCCTTGCAAACAGTGATTGGTTTGTAGAAAAGGACTTCCGGGATGTGCCGGAATTGTTTGCATAATCTTGTAAGATAAAAAAGACGGAGATTTTCTCCGTCTTTTCATTTATGATTATTTCGATTTAAAATGCATAGTATGATGCTTGGGGATATGGGTATTTTCCGGTTCTGGTTCCGGCGGGTTTTGTAAAACACCTTCGATCCAGCGGAGAATATCTCCGTAAACCTCCAGCCGGTTGGTTTCATTCAGGATTTCATGACGGCCGTCTTTGTAGAGTACCAGTTCAATATTTTTCTGTCCGCTGTTTTTGTAATAGGCGGCTACCTGCCGGACGCCTATGCCATAGTTGCCTGCTGGATCCATATCGCCGGATAAAAACAGCAGAGGCAGGGTGTGAGGAGCTAACCGATAGGTTCGCAGAGAGGAAGCGGACACCAGCAGCCGGAAATAATCCCGGAAGCCGGAGGCGGTAACGATGAAGTTGCACTTTTCGTCGGATTGATAAATGTCAATGATATTCTGATCGTGCGTCAGCCAATCAAAGGGGGTGCGGGGATCTTTGATCTTTTTGAGATAATTGCCACAGGCCAGCCGGCAGAGCATGGCGCTGCGGTAGTAAGGCCCTTTGGTATGTACGACAGAATTGGAGATCTTGACGTTCATAGCGCTGGTGGGCTGGGAAACCGGCAGGCCGCAGAAAATGCAGCCAGTCAGCTTTTTGCCGTAACGGGGCAGGTAAAGCTGGGCAAGCAACGCCCCCATGCCCTGGCCTAGCAAGAAATAGGGCAGATGGGGATACCGTTTTTGCATAATATCCGTGAGAAGGTTCAAATCGTCTATCAGGTTGCGGTAACCGTCCCGCCGGGAAAAATAGCCTAGATCGCTGGTCTTGCTGGCAGAGTTGCCATGGCCCAAATGATCGTTTCCGCAGACAATATAGCCCAGGCCGCAAAGATATTTGGCGAAATGGGTGTACCGGGAAAAATACTCGCAGAGATTATGGGCGATCTGAATGATGCCTTTGATCTGGGTATTTTCCGGCTGTAAAATGTAATAGGTAATGCGGGAGGAACCATTGGTACTGATATAGATATTCTGTGTGCATGTAATTTCCATAAAATGCGCCTCTTGCACCGTAGAATTAATATTTTTATGATACCACATTTGCGGCCATTGCTGTCAGAAAAAACGAAAAGTTTACAAATGTTTTAAATTCTGGTTTATCCTATTGCAAAGAAAAATTTGTGTGCTATGATTAAAATAGAATATAATTTATGAGGTGATCACTATGCCGTTTATCAGCGTAAAAACAACTCACAATCTGACAGAAGACCAGAAGGCAGCTCTTAAGGCGGGCATCGGTCAGATCATTTCCGATCTGCCCAACAAAAGTGAAAAGGTTCTGATGGTGGATATTGACGATGGCCATACTATGTTTATGGGCGGGGAAAAGCAGGAAAGCTGCGCCTTTGTAGATGTGCGTATGTATGGCGCCGCTCCCTTTGCCGCAAAGAAGCAGTTCACCGAGGATATGTTCCAGGTTCTGGATAAGACCATCGGCGTGCCGGAGGATAAGGCGTTTTTGGCCATTGCCCAGTACGACACATGGGGAACCAAGGGTTCTATCAAATAAAAACAAAAAAACGATTGGTTTTTTTGAACTGCACCCCATTTGTTAGACAAGTATGCTATACTTGATTTAAAAAATGGGGTGTTTTTCTATCCTGAATTTACAATCTAAGTGCAATAAGCAAAAGAAATAGTGACCCATAGCCGAGAATCCTTTAAAATGGTTGTTTGCGGACAACCAAGAAAGGAGACAGCAATGAATCACTATCATCATCTTAACACAAGCCAACGTGAAAGTATACTGTTTATGCGCAGAGAAGGAAAAGGAATCAATAGCCAAGGCGCTGGGGCGAGCGCTTCAACGAGATCCCGCGCCATTTATGCAGGCTTCCGGAAACTTTCGCATGGAGAGCGTGATGCCGCTCGTAAGCTCCGGTACTGCAGAAGACGCGCCGTTGGCCTCAGCATAACGGATGGCCTTGATGATGGACTCGGTGGTGCCGCTGCCATCATTTCCGCCTAAGGCCTTCAGCGACATGACCTTTACATGTTCGCTGTCAACGATACCCGAGATCCCGGCTCCATTGTCGGAGGAGAAGAGAGACAATTCGTTTCATAGTGATATATCCTTTCCGTCAAGCGTCATTGGATGGTTTGCTTTATCAGCCCTTTGGGGATGCATTATGTGTTTACTCCATTACCCCCAGCGTCAGATTCATCCGGCAAACCAGAGACATTTCCATCATCCGGCGCCCGCAGACCGCCAGGGCCGCCTTCTTGACCGCCACGGCCGCCCTCTTGACCGCCACGGCCACCACCAGTCATACCGCCCATGCCCGTCTGTCCATAGGTATTCAGACCGCCAGTAAGCGTCATCTGTGTGAGTTCGGAGCCGCCGCTATAAGAAGAGCCATCGTAGGCCCCGCCATAGGAGATGGTGCAGATGCTGCCCTCGGTCAATTCGGGAGCACTGAACACGGCGCTGGATGCCGCACCGGACAACTGGAAGACATAGTTCCAATTATCGCCGGAGAACTGGACATAGGTTCCAGCCGCCAAGGTTTCGCCAAAGCCGACATTCAGCGTGCATTGACCGGGATTGGAAGGTGCTCCCGGCATATTCCCGCCGGTGGCGGCAAACACAACGCCGCCTGTGATGTCAATGCCACCGTCTCCGTCCAGAGCCCCGTCATCCTGTCCGGTGCTGC
>CAZSBD010000113.1:0-5372 GCA_964605215.1 uncultured Oscillospiraceae bacterium
TGCTTTTCTTTTTTCTTTTATTTGTTCTTCGCATCCATTCTCCCCTCCTTTGATTTCAATATATGTGATAAAGCAAAGATTAGAACTCAAAGGAGGGAGAAAAAACTCCCTCGACAAGATCGAGAGAGCTAATAGATATCCGTTATTTAATATTTAAAAGGGTAATGCAAACCAGCAGCTCCAATATTTCTCGGTAGCCGTTTTCAGAAAAACGAGTATTATAATCTCCAGCTGCTAAGTTCTTCGCAGAAGCATTGATTTCTTCAATGGCCGTTATGCATCATCAAAACGATACCCTACTCCACGCAGTGTAACAATCAAATTACTATAAGGTCCAAGGCTTTTCCGCAAAAGCTTAATGTGGGTATCCAAAGTCCGATCATCTCCATAAAAATCATAGCCCCAAATCTCACAGATCAATTTTTCACGATTCAGCGCGATACCCCGATTGCGAACTAAAAAGAACAGAAGTTCATATTCCTTAGGAGAAAGATTTACCTTTTCGCCATCAATGGTTACTTGACGGGCTGTAAAATCTATCACCAGTCCATCCTTTTGAAATTTTACCTTCTGCGCCTGAGAGCTGGAATTGGTTCGCTTTAAAATAGCGTTGACGCGCATCATTAACTCTCGTGGAGAAAAGGGCTTGACCACATAATCATCTACACCCAGCTGAAAACCATGAATTCGATCATACTCTTCTCCTCTGGCAGATAACATTATAATAGGAGTATCTTTTTTCTTTCGGATTTCACGGCATGCAGATAAACCATCCAGTTCCGGCATCATAACATCCATAATAATAATGTCAAAATATTCTTGACTGCATTTTTCTACAGCTTCCAGCCCGTTAGATGCCTCCGACACCTGATAACCTTCAAATACAGCGTATTTGGAAATTAGCTGACGGATTTTCACCTCATCATCTACAATTAAAATTTTTGCCAAAATTTATACCTGCCTATTTCGTGTTTTATTTATTATAAAATATATTTGTGTCCTTTTTGTGTTTTAATAATTATTTTCAGTCTTCTTCAATTAAAATTTTAATTGCTTCCACAGCGGTGAGAATGCCACGATCTGCAGATTCTGGCGTTACAGTAGGTACTTCATCATTATCTGCATTCCACAATACATTTAAGACTGCGCCGCAACGGGCCTGACGCACGATGCCAACGGTGAAAAGGGCAGCACATTCCATTTCGCTGGTCAGCACACCAGCAGCCTGCCAGGCCTTCCACTTACTGTTTAATACATCAGCGACTGGCATTTTATTGGGATCAATTTCTCCATAAAAGCTGTCTTTGGACTGTATGACACCAATATGGTGGCGCAGCTGCAGCCGCTCCGCCGCTTCTTTCAAAGCAGCAGTTACAGTGAAGTCTGAAACCGCTGGAAATTCAATAGGCAGATATTCCCGACTGGTACCTTCCTGCCGTACAGTTGCAGTAGCAATGACGATATCCCCACCGCAGACTTTAGAGGCGATGCCGCCGCTGGTGCCAATTCGAATCAGAGTATCTGCACCGCATTCGATCAGTTCCTCTGCTGCAATAGCAGCGGATGGTCCACCAATACCGGTAGAACAAACTGTCACCTTTTCACCAAGCAGAGTACCAGTATATACGGTAAATTCCCGATTGGCAGCTTTCTTTTCCGGCTTATCCAGGTAAGCCGCAATTTTTTCACAGCGTCCTGGATCACCGGGCAAAATTACATAGCGGCCAATATCTTCCTTTGTGCAGCAAATATGCATTTGTTTTCCGTTAATCAGCATCTGAAACCTTCCTTTCGATTTTTTTGATATTTTTTTCTGCTTTGCTGCGGGGGATCATAATCTCCCGGCCACAGCCGACACAGCGTAATTTAAAATCCATACCAACCCTTAAAACGATCCATTCTTTACTACCGCATGGATGGGCCTTTTTCATAGTCAAGTGATCTTCCAAATGAATATTCATAGATTGTCCCTCCTTCGATAGATTTAGTTTAGCACAATTAGAGTCGGAGGAAAAGAGGTAAGTTTCCCAACGCCACTGCATATAGATAAATAAATGGAACATAACAGGAGGTTTAGTATATGCAAAGCTTATATTTGCCAGAAGGAAATCTATGGCAGACAAAAAACAATGGCGCTTACTTATCTAGTATACAGGGTTTGGAAAAAGCAAAAAATGAAGAAATCATTTTGGAGGCGATAGCAGTTTCATGCGATCCTGCCCATAATCTGATGGTGGATCTGGCAGGAATCCCCGGTATAATTCCCCGTGATGAATGCGCTATGGGTATTAAAAATGGAACCACCCGGGATATTGCTATTTTATCCCGGGTGGGGAAACCAGTCTGTTTTAAGGTTGTTCAAATTGAGGAGCGGGGCACAGGACCTTTTGTAACACTATCCCGCGTTAAGGCTCAGCAGGAAGCGGAGGCCTATTTTTTTCAAAATAGACTGCCGGGAGATATTATCTCTGTTAAGGTTACTCACTTGGAACCTTTTGGTGCTTTTGTAGATATCGGCTGCGGTTTGATTTCCTTAATCGGAATTGAAAATATTTCCGTTTCCCGTATTTTTCATCCGTCCGAGCGGTTTTATGAGGGACAAAATATTTATGCTGTGGTAGCCCGTCTGGAACCAGAGCTGCATCGGATTTGTCTGACTCATAAAGAACTTTTAGGCACCTGGGCAGAAAATGCAGCGCTCTTTTCCAGTGGAGAAACGGTAACCGGCATCGTTCGCAGCATTGAAGATTATGGCATTTTTGTAGAATTACGGCCTAATCTTTCCGGTCTGGCAGAATATCGGGAGCAGGTACAAGTTGGTCAAATGGCAGCAGTTTATATTAAATCCATCCTGCCAGAGCGAATGAAGATTAAATTGACTATTATCCACACATCTGATTGTAAGCCGCAGCTTTTAAAAGAATCCGATTATTATTTGAAAAAAGGACATTTGGAAAAATGGGTGTATTCTCCGCCATCCTGTACTTTAAAATATATCGCCACAAACTTTGAAACCATTTAAAACGGAAAAAATCCCTTCTATTCTATTTTTTTAGATAGAAGGGATTATATTGTCTTATTCAGATTTTTCTGTAGCTTTGGGTGCAATGTTCTTAGGTTCTGTCATAACCTCTTTGAAAGAAGTTGCCAAACCTGCCAGATTTTGAATTTCAGAAGGAATGATGATCTTTGTGGCCTGGCCATCTGCAGCCTGAGTGAAAGCTTCCAAAGACTTCAACTTGATAACCTGCTCTGTAGGCTGCGCCTCGTTCAGCATCTTGATGGAATCTGCCAAAGCTTTCTGCACTGCTATCAACGCTTCCGCTTCACCTTCTGCTTCTTTGATCTTAGAAAGTCGGCTGGCCTCTGCCCGTAGGACAATAGATTCCTTTTCACCTTCTGCAACCAGAATCGCAGACTGTTTTTTACCTTCTGCAACCAGAATTGCTTCCCGGCGCTCTCGTTCGGCACGCATCTGCTTCTCCATAGATTCTTTGATCGCAGCTGGCGGAATGATGTTTTTCAGTTCCACACGGTTAACCTTGATGCCCCATGCATCGGTGGCCTCATCCAAAATGGAGCGCATTTTGGTATTGATGATATCACGCGAAGTCAAGGTCTGATCCAGTTCCAAATCACCGATAATATTACGTAGAGTGGTTGCTGTTAAATTTTCAATGGCAGCCATCGGGCTTTCAATGCCATAAGTAAACAGCTTGGGATCGGTTACCTGAAAATAAACAACGGTATCAATTTGCATCGTTACATTATCTTTGGTGATTACCGGCTGCGGTGCAAAATCTACTACCTGCTCTTTTAAGGTAACCTTGCGGGCAATCCGTTCAAAAATCGGGATTTTAAAATGCAACCCAGTTTGCCAAGTTGTCTGATAAGCACCTAAACGTTCAATGACATAAGCTCGAGCCTGAGGCACGATTGAAATATTGGTAGAAAGAAATACAATCACCAAAATAGCCAAAATAATACCAGGAATCATGACGAATCTCCTTTTCCAATTTTTCTAACTGAAACTTTGACGCCGGTAATTGAAACAATTTTGACGGAGGCGCCTTCCGCCAGATATTCCCCTGTTTCGCTGGTTGCAGACCAGATCTGACCGCCAATTTTAATCTGTCCACTTCCATGTAAGTTATCAACTGGGACGGTAACAACTGCGGTTTGACCAAGGATGCGATCTGCATTGGTGCTTTCCCGTTGGTTTACTTTCAGCACTTTTTTAGCAAAAGGACGAAGCAGAATCATAGATAATGCAGATAAGATGACGAAAATCACCAGCTGTAAAACAAAGTTTCCGCCAGCCATACGGACAAATAAAGCGGCAAGCGCACCAACGGCAAACCAAATAGCTGTCAAATTCAAAGACAAAGCTTCTAAAATTACCGTAACGATCAAAACAATGATCCAAAAATAAGCATTTGCGGTAAAAGCAAGCATAGCCTTCCTCCTCTGCCAAAGAGATATTTCATGAAAAGTATATCATAGGTATTTTGAAAAGTACACACTCCGAATATAAATTTTATCTTAATTTATTGAAGTTTCGCTGAAACAGAAAAATCCACCTGAGAAGATTCCCAGGTGGATTTTCCAGCCGATGATCTACTTCTTCTTAAAAGACAAGCAATCTGTACACTCGCTAACAGTAGGGTTCAGTTCGTGAGTGCCCACCCGAATGGAATCCAGGGAGCAATAGTCTGCACAACAGCTATGATGTTCACATTGCTGTACGGTACACTGAATGGCTTTGTTTTCATGATTTCGATCCATGATCAATACCTCCTTTTTAAAGTACACAAGTAGTATGGCACCCTAGTTGTTATTTATACAAAAATTTTTATCCAATACCCAAGCTGCTTTTTTCCAAATATATAAGCCTGATACGCAATCAATGCAGAAAATCCAATCATAGCGAAAAGCCAAATAATTTTGATGATAAATACAATATCTTTAAAAAAAGGAATGGTATAATAGTAACTGAGTAAAGCTTTACCGCCATAGATCAAGGCAACTGCATATACCAAAAAAGGGAAATATTGTTTTTACAAAAATAATAATGCATCAATATATAAGCGCATACCAGATCAGCTAGAATCATGGTATTTCTTGAACCAGGAAGAAAAACCTTGGTATGGCATCAATGCCAAAATAAGTTGCGGTCAATATTCCTGTAGTTTTTGGAGTTAATTCCATTCGAAGCGATAAGAACAAACCTGCAAACAGCACAATCGTGTTGCAATAATTCTGGGCAAACACAAGCTGTTATATAAAGATTTTCTCCAGGATCCGGAAGAACACGCAAAGAAATTATACTAATAAACAGATACATGATAGAAGCGAAGCCGAACAAAACGGAT
>CAZSBD010000114.1:0-5231 GCA_964605215.1 uncultured Oscillospiraceae bacterium
TTGGCGCAGACCCATATCCAAACCTTTTTAAAGGCCATGTATCATTTGGGTTATGAAAAGCAGGAGATCCTTTCCCTGCTGAATCAAACAGAAACGGAGGAGATTTTATGCCAATCTTAGAATGCCGCTCTCTCAGCAAATCCTATGGTCCTCATAAAGCCCTGAAGGAAGTCAGCTTTTCCATTGAACCTGGCCGAATCATCGGTCTCCTGGGGCCTAACGGCAGTGGCAAGACCACTTGGATCCAGCTGGGTAACGGCCTTCCTAAACCGACCAGCGGTTAAAACCTGATTCAGGGCATGCATCCCTGTACGGAAACCAAAAAAATTATTTCCTATCTGCCTGAACGTACCTATTTGGCAAACTGGATGAATGTAACCCAGCTTTTGGACTTCTTCTGTGATTTTTATTCGGATTTTGACCGAAAGCGGGCGGAACAAATGCTTCAGCATCTAAACATTCCCCAAAAGCTGCGGATCAAGCAGATGTCGAAGGGTACCCGGGAAAAAGTGCAGCTGATCCTGGTGATGAGCCGTCAGGCCCAACTTTATCTGCTGGATGAACCCATTGGCGGCGTAGACCCCGCTACCCGGGATTACATCCTGAGCACGATTATTTCCAACTATAATCCTGAGGCTTCCGTCATCATTTCCACCCATCTGATTGCCGATGTGGAAAAAATCTTGGATGAAGTACTCTTTCTCAATCAGGGGCATATTGTCCTGCAATCCGCAGTGGATGAGATCCGGGAGAAAAACGGCATGTCTGTGGACGCATTGTTCCGGGAGGTATTCAAATGTTAGGAAAATTATTAAAGCATGAATTCCGCGCCACCAGTCGGGTGATGCTGCCTGTCTTTCTGGCGCTGCTGGCTCTGTCTGTCCTGGCCAACTTTGCCATTCGTATAATGGAGCGGGATAACAATCCCATAGTATTGGAGCTGGCCTGTGGGCTGATCGTCGTCGCTTTTTCTATTTGCTTGGTGGCCGCGATTTTAATCACTGTTATTTTAATGGTCCAGCGGTTCCATAACAATTTGTTAACAGACGAAGGTTACTTAATGTTTACCCTGCCCACTTCTATCCATAACCTGATCTGTTCAAAAATCATAGTATCTGTTGTTTGGTTTATCCTGACAATCGTTGTTATCCTTTTGTCTGCTCTTCTGTGCTGTATGAATATGGAAATGCTGACCAGTTTCTCCCAAGTCATGCACCAGCTGCTGCAGGGGCTGCCAATGCTGACTAGTATAGAGACTGTCAGTAACCTTGGATTTATCATCGAAGGGATTGTCCTGGTTCTGGTATGCTGCTCCATTCTGTGTCTGGAATTTTATGCGGCTATGGCTGTGGGCTATGGCTTTGCCAACCGTAAGGGCCTGATGTCTGTAATTTTCTTCTTTATTTTCCAGTTTGTATCTCAGTTCCTGACTACAGCCCTGCTTTTGCTTGCTACAGACAATCCAGTAAGTATCCACTTCATGGATGAATTGGCTGTAACCCTTTCCGGTCCGGCTCAAGTTCATGTCGCTATGCTGATTATCATTGCGTTTTGTCTGATTTACTTTGCAATCTTCTATGTCATTACAGCCCTTTCCCTGAAAAAGCGGCTGAATCTGGAATAACGCTTCTCCTATTCTCTTTTGATCGGCGGGGCCTCCTTTGTACAGGAGCCCCGCCCTTTTTTAATTCGCGAAAAAATTTCTTTACTTTTTGGGAAAGTTCGGTTATAATAAGAGAGTTCCAAAATGCGTCTGTAGCTCAGTTGGATAGAGCAATGGCCTCCGACGCCATGTGCCGCTGGTTCGAATCCAGTCAGGCGTACCAAACACTCACAGGTTTTCTGTGGGTGTTTTTTTGTTTTTAAGGGTCAAAATCATCCCAATTTAGCAAGAAACAGAAAGACCGTGCTTTCATCGGCAAAAGTCTGGCATTTGCACCGCCAGCTTTGTATTCTTTTCGCAAATGTTTGAAATCACATTTATATCGCTACGCCGAATCATGGCGGGAACCTTTTTCTTCGTATTTTGCAAACCCGTCTTGCTGTCCTGGCTTTTTCCATGATATACTGTAAGAAAAAAGAAAAGAAGGAATTTTTATGCTGACTCCTGCAAAAAAAGAATTTATTGAATTTATGATGAGCGCGGACGTTCTTCGCTTTGGCCAGTTTACCACCAAAAGCGGACGCCAGACCCCTTATTTTATCAATACTGGTAATTATCGTACTGGCAAGCAGATCGCGACCCTGGGCAAATTCTATGCTGCTCTGGTAAAGGAAACCATCGGGGAAGAATTTGACGCTATGTTCGGTCCTGCTTATAAGGGCATTCCCCTGGTAACCTCTGCCGCTTCTGCCCTGTCCAATGAATACGGTATGGATAAGCCCTATTTCTTCAACCGAAAAGAAGCCAAGGATCATGGAGAAGGCGGCTCTCTGGTAGGCTACAAACCGGTGGACGGCGACCGCATCATCATCATTGAAGATGTGATTACCGCCGGCACTGCTATCCGGGAAACGATGCCCATCCTGACCGGCTGCGCCAAGGTTTCTGTTCAGGATATGTTTATCTCTGTCAACCGCTGTGAAGTGGGCCAAACCCCGGGCAAGACTGCCATTATGGAAGTGGGTGAGGATTTCGGTATTCAGGTGCATTCCATCGTTTCCGTGCAGGATATCCACGATTATCTGGAGCAGGACGGCGGCTATGCCGATGTGCTGAAGGATATGGAAGCTTATATGGCAAAATACTGCATCCTTTCATAACCGGCTCCCATCGACAGCTTGCAAGCAAGGGGATTTCGTGGCGCTAAGCGCACAAACGGAAGGGGCTGTAGCGATTTTTATTTCGCTACAGCCCCTTTTTTCTTATTTAACTCCGATTCCCAAGAAGATAAGATTCACAATGTCTTCTGCTTCTTCTTCGGTAAAAGATTTTTGATGAATCAGCAAAGTGAGCCCCAAGGTTTTGATCCATAAAATCAGTATATCCGGATCCACATTGGCACGAATCTCTCCCCGATCTCCAGCCTGCTTTAAGGCAAGCTGAAAGATCGCGGATACATCATTCATATTATTTAAAGCAGTCTCTTTGATCTCCGGGATATGGAGAATACTCTCCCATATCCGGTTTATTTTTGCCATATCATGAATGTGTTGCATATACTCCTGCCGCAAAAGCCTCTTTATCTTTTGGCGCAGGGGATCTTCGGTCGAAAAAATATCTTCCATTGCTTTTTTCATTTGGGAAAATCCCTCCTGAACTACCTCAAAAAGCAGATCCTGTTTGGATGGAAAATATTCATAAATGGTAGACTTCCCGATTCCAGCACGCTTTGCGATCTTCTCCATCCTGGCCCGTTCACAACCATTTTCATAGAATTCTTCAAAAGCAGCTTTCATAATGGTGTCATGTCTGAGTTTTTTGTCTTGGGACGCCATCTTCTCCCCCCTTTTCTTTGATTATCTCGATTATCCCTTCTCTACCTACATTAAATGGAGTGTGATTTTTCCTTTTGTCTTTGCATCTTATGCTTCATTCTTCTACGGGAGCGGCTCTTGACCCGTTCGGTCAGGCTGTCCAGCAGAGAGTAATAAACCGGTGTAAACAGCAGCGTTACGATGGTAGAAATTGCCATACCAAAGATCATAACCCAAGCCATTGCCTGCATCATTTCCGAACCTTCGCCCATACCCAAAGCCATAGGCAGGTTGCCCAGGATGGTAGTTAAGGCTGTCATCAATACCGGACGCACACGGCGGGGGCAAGCATTGAGGATCGCTGTATTTTTATCCTCGCCGCGACGGCGTCGGGTCTGGATATAATCGACCAATACAATGGACGAGTTGACGATGGTACCAGCCAGCATAATAACGCCAATCATTGCCGTCATAGAAATGGGGTTCCTGGTCACCGGCAGAGCAAACAGGCCGCCCAGCAAACCGGTGGGTAAGATCATCATAATCATAACTGGCAGAACAAAGGATTCAAACTGAGATGCCAGAATCAAGTATACCAGGAATACAGCGACTAAAAGAGCACGGCCTAAGCTGCTGAAGTTTTCCGCCAACGTTTCCTGCATACCGCCGGTTTCCGCTGTATAGCCTTCCGGTATCTCATATTGATCCAAAATCTCCTGTACCTGTTTGGACATATCCGAAGTCTTCACAGAATCTGCTTTATCACCGGTAATGGTTACGGTTCTCTCCTGATCCTGACGCACAATATTCTGAGGAGACAATTCTACCTCTACGTTGGCGACTTCACTCAGAGGAATCGTGCCGCCGCTCTGCAAACTCAAGGGAACGGATTTCAGCGCATCCAGGCTGGTGGAGGAAATTTCATCACCCTTAACCTCTACATCAATTTCTTCACCATCAATCTTCAAAGTCGTAGAGGTAGAGCCAGTCAGTTCTGTACGGATTGCGGAACCAACCGTTGCCGTGGTCAAGCCATAGCGGGCTGCAACTGCCCGGTTTAGCGTGATATTCACACGAGGTACCTGGTCAGACATACTGGATTCAACATTTAAAGCGCCTGGCAGCTTTTCGATCTGGCTGACCAAATCGTTACTAATCTGACCCAAGGTATCATAATCGTCACCGCTGATGGTGATATCAATATCACTGCCGCTCATAGAGGATATATCCATACTGCCCGAGGTGGATATGGTAAATTCCGCGCCGGCAATATCTTCAAACTGTTTTCGCAACACTTCACCCAGCTCCGCAGACGAACGGTCTCGTTCATCAATAGACACCAGATTGATGGTCATAGAACTGGTATTGCTGCCCGAACTCATAGACATACCGCTGGAACCTGCCTGATAATACAAGGATTCCAATTCATCGGGAATGGTATCCTCTACAATGGAAACCACCCGGTCTGACATGGCCATGGTATCATCCAGGTCTGTGCCAGTGGGCATTTCAATAGAAACCGAGATTTGGCTTTGGTCCATTTCCGGAATCAGCTCCACATCACAGGTGGCAATGCCGACCACAAAGATTACGATCAAAACTACAGAAGTAACCACACCCACTTTTCGCTTGCTGATGAAAACCTGCAGCAAACGGTTGTATATAACAGCGATACGCTTGGGCTTCTGCGCCTCCTTGGGCACCATAACCGTTCTCTGTCCCCGGCGATCCAATAAGGTATAGCACAGCAGCGGAACCAGGGTCAGGGCGATAAACAGAGATGCACCCAACAGGCTGACAATGGTCAGACAGAA
>CAZSBD010000115.1:0-933 GCA_964605215.1 uncultured Oscillospiraceae bacterium
CCGTCATGCCTCTACCCATGCGGCAGGCGTGGTCATCACCAAAGATACGGTGGATACCTATGTTCCTTTGGCCAAAAATGATGAATCTGTGGTTACTCAGTATATTATGACCACCCTGGAAGAGTTGGGCCTTTTAAAGATGGACTTTTTGGGTCTGCGCAACCTGACAGTCATTCGGGATGCGGAAAATATGATTCGGCAGCATACGCCGGGCTTTTCTATGAAAGATGCACCCATGGACGATGCCGCCACCTTTGAAATGCTGGGTCAGGGCAAGACGGCCGGAGTGTTCCAGCTGGAAAGCACAGGCATTACCAATGTGGTTATGGGCCTGAAACCCCAGTCTGTGGAAGATATCACAGCGGTGGTGGCTTTGTACCGGCCCGGTCCCATGCAGTCAATTCCCACCTATATCGCCTGCAAACACAATCCATCCCAGGTAAAGTACGAGCATCCGATGCTGGAGAGCATTTTATCCGTTACCTACGGCTGTATGGTGTATCAGGAACAGGTTATGGAAGTGTTTCGTAAGCTGGCAGGTTACTCTTTGGGCAAGGCGGATATGGTGCGCCGGGCTATGAGTAAAAAGAAAATGAAGGAGCTGGAAAAGGAACGGGTCAACTTCATTTACGGCAATGCGGAGCTGGGCATTGACGGTGCCATCAAACGGGGTGTGCCGGAAAAGACTGCCATCCATATCTTTGACGAAATGATGGATTTCGCAAACTACGCCTTCAACAAAGCCCATGCGGCGGCCTATGCGGTGGTTTCTTATCAGACGGCTTATTTAAAGTGTCACTATCCCAAGGAATACATGGCGGCGCTTTTGACCTCTATTTTGGATTCCTCCGGTAAGATTTCCGAATACATCGGGGAATGCGTGAAAATGGGCATTCGGGTGCTGCCGCCGGATGTCAATCTTTCCATGGATAG
>CAZSBD010000115.1:943-5168 GCA_964605215.1 uncultured Oscillospiraceae bacterium
CTTTGGTATGGCGGCTATCAAAAATGTGGGCCGGAATTTTATAATCCGGCTGACCCGGGAAAGGCAGGAAGGCGGAGCTTTCCGTTCTTTCCAGGATTTCTGTGAGCGGATGTATGCTTATGATCTGAACAAGCGGGCCTTGGAAGGACTGATCAAAAGCGGCGCCTTCGATTCTCTGGGTTATAAGCGATCTCAGCTGCTGGCGGTTTATGAGAAGGCGCTGGAATCCGTGGCTCAGGCCAAGCGGAAAAATATCGAAGGACAAATGGATCTGTTTGGCATGGGAGAGGATGCGGACATGGAAACGGACGTAGTCCTGCCCAATATTCCTGAGCGCTCCAAGAATGAGCTTTTGATGATGGAAAAGGAAAGCACAGGCCTGTATCTTTCCGGCCATCCTATGGACGCATACCGGGAGCTGTCCCAAAAAATGCAGGCGGATCCCATTGGCAAGATCCAGGAAGAAATCATGGAGAATGTGCCAAATCCCCGATACCGGGATCAGATGCAGGTGAAGCTGGGAGCGGTGATTTCCAGTGTCAAGCTGAAAACCACCAAAAACGGTTCCATGATGGCTTATGTCACAGCAGAGGATCTGACTGGTTCTATGGAACTGATCGTTTTTTCCAGCGTGCTCAATCAAAGCAGCGCCTATCTCAAAGAGGATCAGGCGGTAATCATCCAGGGTCGTATTGATGCCCGGGAGGAGGAAGCCCCCAAGCTGATCGTCAGCGCGGTCTATCCTTTGGAAGAGCAATATTTATCCAAAACCAGACAGGAATCCTCTGGCTACACCCGCAAAAAAAGGGAACCGGCGCAAAAAACACCGGCAGCGGACAAGCGGTTATTTATCAAGCTTGCCAATTTGCAGGATCCCCGATGGCCTCAGGTACAGGATGTTTTATCCAAATTTCCCGGGACAATTCCCGTGATTTTGTACCTGGAAGAGGAGAGAAAAAGCCTGAAAACCAAGGGAAACCTATGGGTGCGGGAGGAAGAAGCCCTGCTTAAAATTTTAGGAGCAATCCTAGGGCAGGATTGTGTAAAGCTTATAGTACCTAAAAAAGCAAAAACGTGATATAATGAGATTGTTGAGAACAAAAGCAGAAAATGACCCCATGAGGGAGGATGCGATCATGAACAATCAAATGAAACGAATCGGCGTATTGACCAGCGGCGGCGATGCACCGGGAATGAACGCGGCAGTCCGCGCCATTGCCCGGGAGGCAGCAGCGCAAAACATCCAGTGCTTGGGTATTCGTCACGGTTATAACGGCCTGATCAGCGGAGATACCATGATTTTGGACGCCAGAAGCGTAGACGGCATTCTGACCCAGGGCGGAACCATGCTGTATACCGCCCGGTGCATGGAATTTATGACGCCGGAGGGCCAGAAGCGGGCAGTGGATACTTGCCGATATCTGGGGCTGGATGGTCTGATTACGATTGGCGGTGACGGTACCTTCCGGGGAGCGCAGGCGCTGTCCCGGGCAGGGGTGCCTACCATCGGCGTTCCCGGCACCATTGACAATGACATTGACTGTACGGAATACACCATCGGCTTTGACACGGCATGCAGCACAGCGGTGGACGCGGTGGATAAGCTGCGGGATACGATGCGCTCTCACCAGCGTTGCTCAGTGGTAGAGGTTATGGGCCGCCATGCCGGTTATCTGGCTTTGTCCGTGGGAGCTGCTGTAGGCGCTACAGCGATCTATTTGCCGGAAAACAAGGATGATCTGGATGAGCAGGTCATCGAGCCGGTGCGCAATGCAATGATTCGGGGACGGCATCACTATATTGTTATTGTGGCAGAGGGGGCAGGTAAAGCCCAGGATGTGGCGGATTATATCACCCAACAGACCGGGGTAGATACTCGTGTAACCATTTTAGGACATGTTCAAAGAGGCGGCAGCCCAACCAGCCGGGATCGGGTTATGGCCATCCGGATGGGTTATCACGCTGTGAAAATCCTGATAGAAGGAAAATCCAACCGGATCGTTTGCCTAAAAAACGGCCAAATCAATGATGTGGATATAGAAGAGGGCTTGCAGATGCAAAAGCATTTGGATGCGGAGCTGATGCAGGCAGTCAGCGACACGGTGATTTAAATGGCAAAGACCGTATTTATTACCGGCATTACCCGGGGGATCGGTCGGGCTACAGCTCTTTTGTTTGCGGAAAAGGGCTATCAGGTTTGCGGCAACTATCAAAAATCTCAGGAGGCAGCCCGTTCTTTGGAAGAGGAATTGGTGAGAATGGGAACCGCATGCCGGCTTTTTCAGGGAGACGTGGCAGATGGAGAAAACGTCCGGCGGATGTTCCAATTAACAGAAGCAGTCTTTGGTGGCTTGGACGCTCTTGTAGCGAACGCAGGTATCGCCCAGCAAAAGCTGTTTTCCGATGTGACAGAAGCGGATTGGGATCGTATGATGGCAGTCAACGCCAAGGGCGTTTTTTTGACTTGTAAATATGGAATGCCCTTGCTGCGGCAAAAGGGAGGCAGCATTGTCACAGTTTCTTCCATTTGGGGACAAGTGGGAGCTTCCTGCGAGGTGGTCTACTCTGCTTCCAAGGCGGCGGTTATTGGTATGACCAAGGCTTTGGCGAAGGAGGAAGGCCTGTCTGGCATTCGGGTCAACTGCGTGTGTCCGGGTGTCATTGACACGGAAATGAATCAGACGCTGGGACGGGAAGTTTTGGAAGAGCTGGGGGAGGAAACGCCTCTGGGGCGGTTGGGACAGGCGGAAGAGGTGGCGCAGGCCATTTATTTTCTGGCCTCGGAGCAGGCGTCTTTTATGACCGGGCATATTATGAACGTCAATGGCGGGTTCGTGATCAACTAGAAAATAGATAGAAAAAAGCGGTATGATTTTCGGGATCATACCGCTTTTGTATGTTTGGATTGGATCATTACCGGATATTTTTGCCGGTCTGCTCATAAGGTGTGGACTGGTAAACATAGTAGTTCAGCCAGTTGGTGTAGATCAGCTGGGCATGGGAGCGCCAGTTGACAATGGGGGCATTGGCCGGATCGTCATTGACAAAATAGTGTTTGGGGACGATAGGATTTATCCGTTTGGTCAGATCCCGGTAGTATTCATCGCCCAGAGTTTCCGCGTCATATTCGGAATGCCCCATGACAAAGAATTGATGGCCGTACTGATCGCCGGCTACATAAAGGCCGGCCTCGTCGGAAACTGCCATTACCCGCAGATCCTCATTGGCCTCTACATCTTCCAGCCGCACAGCAGTGTGACGGGAGTGGGGGACATGGAATACATCGTCGAAGCCCCGGAACAGGTTATCGTTTTTTACAACCAGATGATGGTCAAACACGCCGCTGATCTTTTCCGGCAGCTCATATTTGGGAATGCCATAATGATAGTAGAGAGCAGCCTGCGCGCCCCAGCATATGTGATAAGTAGAATGAACATTGGTTTTGGTCCATTCCATGATCTCGCACAGCTCATGCCAGTATTCCACTTCCTCAAATTCCATCAACTCGACCGGCGCGCCGGTAATAATAAAGCCGTCATATTTTTTATCCCGGATTTCATCAAAGGTCTTGTAAAAGGCAAGAAGATGATCTTTGGGCGTATGCTTGGAACTGTAAGTACGAGTCTGGATCAAATCGATTTCGATTTGCAGAGGGGTATTGGAAAGACAGCGCAGCAGCTGGGTTTCAGTGGTGATTTTCGTGGGCATCAAATTCAGAATGCCAATTTCCAAAGGACGAATGTCCTGCTTTAACGCGCGGCATTCCGTCATAACGAAAATATTTTCACTCTCCAAAACCGCGCAGGCCGGCAGGCTGTCAGCGATTTTAATAGGCATAAAGAACCTCCATTTTGCTATATGCTATCTGCCGAAAGCAGAGAATGATTGAGAATAAAAGACCCATCTTGTATAATCGGGCCGATAAAAATAATTATAACAAATTGCAAAATAGATAACAAGTACGGGTATGTAAAAGAAACAAGAAAAAAAGATAAAAAAGTGTTGACATTTGCAAAAACAGATGGTATTATAAACAAGCATTCGGTTGTCGAAAGCGGAACAAACTTCAAAATTGCTTTAAACTAATGAAAAAAGTTCTTGACAAAGACAAATGAATGCGATATAATAATCAAGCGCTTCAATGAAAGGGCGTTAAGAACCGGGAAAAGTAAAAAAGAGCGGGAAAGCTCGAAAAAAGCTTTGAAAAAAAGTTCTTGACAAACTA
>CAZSBD010000116.1:0-5127 GCA_964605215.1 uncultured Oscillospiraceae bacterium
GAGATTTACCATGTATAAAATTATGACCCCCGGCCCCACCCAGGTGCCGGAAGACGTAATGCGGGCCAGAAGCCTGCCCTGTACCAACCCGGATTTAGATCCGGCTTTTTACGATTTTTACAAAGAAACCTGCGAAGAAATCAGTTCTCTGCTCCATACTAAAAATGAGACCCTGATCCTGTGCGGCGAAGGCATTCTGGGGCTGGAGGCAGCCTGCGCTTCCCTAACAGAGCCAAGGGACAAGGTTCTGGTGCTGGACAACGGTATTTACGGCCGGGGCTGGGCAGATTTCGTCACCATGTATGGCGGTGTGCCTACGGTCTATTCCACAGACGAGCTGAACCCCATAGATCCGGCAGAGCTGGAAGCCTTTTTAAAGGAGCATCACGATTTTAAATATGCCACCGTAGTTCACTGCGACACTCCCAGCGGCATGCTTAACGATATTTCCGTCCTGTGTCCTCTGCTGAAAAAGTACGGCATTTTGACCGTGGTGGATTCTGTTTCCGGTATGTTTGGCGAAGAAGTCCGCGTAGATGATGACCAGATCGATCTGCTGTGCGGCGGCTCCCAGAAAGCGGTTTCCGCGCCTCCCGGCCTGACTTTTGTAGTGGTCAGCGAAGACGCCAAAAAGGCTATGCAGGCCCGCAAGACCCCCATCGCTTCCTTTTACGCGAACCTGCGCACCTTTGAAAATTACTATGAAAACCAGTGGTTCCCCTATACGATGTCCATCAGCGACATTTACGGCCTGCGGGCAGCTATGGATCGGATTGCCGCAGACCCGGGCATGCTGGCCCGTCATGCCCGCATCGGCCAGGCAACCCGCCAGGCTGTCACCAAAGCCGGTTTAAAGCTTCATCTGGAAAGCGGTTTTTCCAATACCGTCACGGTTTTTGATGTGCCGGAGGGGACCACCGATCAGGCTATTTTAAAGGGTATGCTGCAGGAAGGCATTATGCTGGCCGGCTCTTTTGACTCCCTGGCCGGCAAGGTTATCCGCATCGGCCATATGGGTGCCAGCGCTAACGAAACGGATATGATGCAAACGATGCAAGCTCTGGACAAGGTCTTGAAGGATCTGGGCATTACCCTTAACGCCAGTCTCAAGGACGAATTTGTAAAGGCTCTCTCATCTCTTTCCTCACTCTCATAGACATAGAAAAGGCTCAAAGGAAAATCCTTTGAGCCTTTCAGCTTGTAATGATAGGGGAGACAGTTCCTTTACATCCACTCGTCATTATAATGTGCCCGGATACCGCCAATGCACTTGCGGCGAGTTCTGGCGCAGACTAAGTGCGCATTGCCGATGCTCTGAATGCTGATACGAACAGGAACTGCCACATCCTGCAAATGCATACCGATCAGGGTGTCGCCAATATCTATTCCGGCCTGAGCGGAAATATGCTCCACTGCCACCGGCTTTTTAAAGCCTGCAAAGGCCGCTGTAGAAAAAGATCCGCCTGCTTTCAGCTGCGGCACTACATTGACCATCGGATAGCCAAATGCCTTGGCAGTTTCCTCCTCCATAATCAGCGCCCGATTCAAATGCTCGCAGCACTGGGTTGCCAAGCGGATGCCATGAGCCTGTAATTCTCCGTAAATCGCATGGAATAAAGTCTTTCCGATCTCTTCGCTGGACCAGGAACCAATCTTCTTATGCTGCACCTCGCTGGAAGAGCAGCCTACGACAAACAGATCCCCCGGATTGAGTTTCGCCACTGCCAGCAGCTCTTGAACAGCCTGCTTCGCTTGAGCTGCGATCTCCTCCAAGGAAACCTCTACCGTATCAGCAATATGATTTTCAGCTGACATAATTCCAATCCCTCCATCGTTTTTTATGATCTTTTATCTTAATCAAAGATAACACTTCCCCTGATTTTTGTCAATCATTCATTCCTTTCCTTTTTTCTTTTTTACATTAAAGTATTAAATTTATAAAATTCTTTGCGAATTTTCATTTACGCAATTTCATTCCTGTGATAAAATAAAGGGTATCAGAAATATAGGAGGTTCTTCCCATGGCGAAGCCTTTAGATCGAGAGCCCAATATGGCTCTGTACGAATATATTTTACAGTTGAAGAATTTGGATGAATGCTATCGTTTTTTTCAGGATTTATGCAGTATGACAGAACTGCGCTCCTTGGAGCAGCGCTTTCATGTCGCTTTGCTTTTAAACGATGGCAAGGTCTACACGGATATTATGAACAAGACCGGTGCCAGCACTGCTACCATCAGCCGCGTTAACCGAACCCTGCACTATGGCCACAACGGTTTCCTGGATGTCCTGTCCCGCGTGGACTCTAAGTCAGAAAAAAACAAAAATGACGAAACCAGCTGAGAGGCTTCCTTCTCCTCCCAGCTTGTCGATAAAGTCTTTTACGCGAAGCGTCCATTGGAATATCCAAAAAGCTACGGCATGTATGTAACTTTTTTGACGCTTTTCGCTTAGAACATCGCCTGTTTGGGCTTTTTCTAAGCGCCCGGCATTCTGAAAGCGAATGCTCTTGCCGAAAAACTGTAGTTTTTCGGCAGTCTCGGAGGAGAGGCTTCCCTCTCCTCTCTTTTTACGCCATTTCATCCTTTATCTTATGTAAGGAAGTGTCTTTATGATTCAAATCCCATCCAAATATAAGGGCATTGTCTATATCATGCTTTCCGCCCTTTGCTTTGCTTTTATGAACGCCTTTGTCCGTCTATCCGGTGATCTGCCCTCCATTCAAAAAAGCTTTTTCCGCAATCTGGTGGCTTTTATTTTCGCCTTTTTCATGCTGCGCCGGCAGGGAGCGGATTTCTCTATCCATCCCGGCTGTATCAAACCCCTCATCCTTCGCTCTATCTGCGGCACTGTAGGCATTTTATGCAACTTCTATGCAGTAGATCATTTGGTTCTGTCCGATGCCTCTATGCTCAATAAAATGTCTCCCTTCTTTGCCATCCTCTTTTCTTATTTCCTGCTCAAGGAAAAACTGAATCCGGCACAAGCGGTGGCCGTTGTTGTCGCTTTTATCGGCAGTTTGTTTATCATCAAGCCCAGTTTTTTAAATATGGATCTGTTTCCCTCTCTCATCGGTCTTATGGGAGGATTGGGAGCCGGTGCGGCCTATACCTTTGTCCGCAAGCTGGGGCAGATGGGAGAACGGGGCGCTTTTGTGGTGTTCTTTTTCTCCGGCTTTTCCTGCCTGGTCACCCTGCCGTTCCTGATCTTTGACTATCACCCCATGTCCCTTTTGCAGATCCTGATCCTGCTGGCAGCCGGTCTTTCCGCCGCCGGGGGGCAGTTTACCATTACCGCCGCTTATTTCTACGCCCCAGCCCGAGAAATCTCGGTTTTTGATTATTCCCAAATTATTTTTGCCGCCGCCTTAGGCTTTTTCCTCTTCGGCCAGATTCCCGACGGCTGGAGCGTTATCGGCTATATCCTCATCTGCTCTATGGCGGTGTGGATGTTCCTGCGCAACCGCAAAAAAACCGCCTAGGGCTTGGAAAATCCCTGGGTCTAGGATAAAAGAACCTTGGAGGTATTGATATGGCAAAAAAAGAAGCGAAAACCAATGCGATGCGAATTCTGGATCGCTTAAAAATTTCCTACGAACATCAGGCTTACGAATGCGGTGAATTTGTAGACGGCATTCAAACGGCAGATAAGCTGGGCCTCGACCACAAGCTGGTTTATAAAACCCTGGTGACCACCGCCGGCAAAGGTGAATATTTCGTCTTTGTCCTGCCCATTGAAGGGGAACTGGATCTGAAAAAGGCGGCCAAAGCTGCCGGAGTCAAGTCCCTGTCTATGATTCATGTCAAGGAGATCACCCAGGTCACCGGCTATGTCCGGGGCGGCTGCACCGCCATTGGGATGAAGAAGAAATTTCCCACCTTTATAGATGCTTCCGCCCAGGCCCTGCCTAAAATGTATGTCAGCGGCGGCCGCATCGGCTGTCAGCTTTGTTTAGCCCCCGCTGATCTGCAACGAGCAGCGGATGCTCAGTTTGCAGACCTGCTGATGGCTTAAAAGCATCCATAAAAAACGGCACAGAGGAATTTGACTTCTGTGTCGTTTTCTTTCTCATCTCGCTTATTCTTCCCCGTAGACCTTTTTATAATAGCTCTCCGAGGTATACAGCACCGCCGCCGGATTATGGCCGGTTACCCTGTCCTTAACCACCATAGTCGTTGTCAGAGTATGGGAATAGCGGTAAAACAGACTGTCATGGCCTATACACAGTCCCATAACAATATTGAGTTCAGTCTGCTCCCGCTCCAGCTGCCGGGCCTGGAAAATGGGATTGCACATAGAAGGGCCGATCTTTTCGCATTCTGGATCAATGCCTACCTCATGCTTGGCAATGGCGCCTGCTTTGCATACCGTGCCGTAAACCTGGAAGCCGTGGCTGCGCAGGATGCGGGCCAGCGTGCGGCTTTCCCGGATTAGACCGGCGCAGGAGGCAATGCCGATCTTATGTATCCCCATCCTTTTGGCAAATTCAATGGTTTCTGCCACTCGTGTTAAGTGGCCGTAGCCCTCATATTCCACACAGGCAGCGTTCTGCATCACGGTTTCATTTTCCGGCTTGCCGTATTCTTGAATCAGCCAATCCCGTTCCTCCGCCGGCATTTCCGTTGTCTGGCAAAAGGGCGGATACCGGCTGTTCTGATAGTCACAGTGGATACTGCCGCAGTCCACACATGAAAGCTTCTTTGGTTTCATCAAATCCCCCTCCTAACAAAAAAACCCCATCCTGATGAATGGGGCTTATGTAAATCTGATATAAAAGACTTAGTTGTTGATCAGCTTGTCTTCGCCGTTCCAGCTGTACAGCTTACGGATCTCCTCGCCAACCTTTTCAGCAGGATGCTCAGCAGCCAGCTTTCTCATTGCGCGGAAGTGAGCCTGACCGCCAGCAGCGGACATATCCAGCAGGAATTCCTTCGCAAAGGAACCGTCCTGGATATTCTTCAGGATCTGCTTCATCGCCTTCTTTGTCTCATCGGTGATGATCTTGGGACCGGTTACATAGTCACCATACTCAGCGGTGTTGGAGATGGAATATCTCATACCAGCAAAGCCGGACTGATAAATCAGGTCAACAATCAGCTTCATCACATGGATACACTCGATGTAAGCG
>CAZSBD010000117.1:0-5069 GCA_964605215.1 uncultured Oscillospiraceae bacterium
GTCTGAACTCGAACCGATGAAGGTTTGGGGCAAGGTGGAAAACGGCGTGATCGTCAATGCAACCTCCCCCATCATTACGGCTCAGTGCCTGCGTGTTCCTGTAACCGATGGTCATATGGCTGCTGCTTTCATTAAGCTGGAAAACAAGGCTTCCAAGGAAGAAATCATTGATATGTGGAGATCCTATACCGGCCGTCCTCAGGAGCTTAAACTTCCCTCTGCGCCTGAGCATTTCCTGACTTATTTCGATGAACCCGATCGTCCGCAGACCCGTCTTGACCGGGATCTGGAAAACGGCATGGGCGTTTCTATCGGCAGACTTCGCGACGACCCGATCTATGATTACAAGTTCGTCAGCCTTTCTCACAACACCCTGCGTGGTGCTGCCGGCGGTGCTGTCCTGATGGCAGAACTGCTGTGCGCAGAAGGCTACATCGACTAAATTAGGAGGTTTATCATGAAAAAGAATCCGATTTTTACTGGCGCAAACGTTGCCATTATCACTCCCTTTGATGAAAGCGGCATCAATTACGAAGAATTCGGTAAGATTATTGATCACCAGATTGAAAACGGCACAGACGCTATTACACTGGTAGGCACTACCGGTGAAGGTTCTACCCTGTCTGACAAGGAGCACAGAGAGGCCATCGCCTTTGGTGTAGAGCGTGTAAACGGCAGAGTTCCTGTAATTGCAGGCACCGGTTCCAATGATACCTCTTATGCCGTTGAGCTGTGTAAATTTGCAGCTGCAGAAGGTGTTAACGGCCTGCTGACCGTAACGCCTTACTACAACAAAACTACGCAGGCCGGCCTGGTAAAACATTTCTCCGCCTTGGCAGATGCTACCGATAAGCCTATCATTCTTTACAATGTACCCAGCCGTACCGGCATTTCTATTGCACCGGCAACTTATGCAGAGCTTGCCAAACATCCCAATGTAAACGGCGCCAAGGAAGCCAGCGGCAATTTGTCCACCATCGCAGAATCTATGGCTCTGTGCGGCGAGGATCTAAACTTCTGGTCCGGCAACGATGACCAGATCGTTCCCATTATGGCACTGGGCGGTAAGGGCGTTATCTCCGTTCTGTCCAACGTAGCTCCCAGCGTTGCTCATGAAATGGCAGCTTCTGCTCTGGCAGGTGATTTCAAAAAGGCAGCTGAGCTGCAGCTGAAGTACTTGGATCTGATCAATTCCCTGTTTATTGAAGTAAATCCTATCCCGGTCAAGGCTGCTATGGGCCTGCTGGGCTGGAAGGTCGGCGGTCTGCGAATGCCTTTATGCGAGATCTCTCCTGAGCATCTGGAGATTCTGAAGAAATCTATGCAGAATGTAGGCTTGCTGTAAGGTGAATGCAGGATGTTGAAAATAGCACTTTCTGGCTGTAATGGCCGTATGGGCAAGGTCATCACTGACATTTGCGCCAAAAAAGAAAATGTGGAAATTGTTGCAGGCTTTGATCTTGATACAGAAAAGTTGGCGAATTATCCCGTTTATGCCGATCCCTTTGAGTTTACTGGCAAATGCGATGTTATTATTGATTTTTCAAATGCTTCCTCCACAGAGCAGCTTTTGAAATATTGTGTACACAATCAGGTTCCGATTATCATCTCTACTACCGGACATAGTGAGGATCAGCTGCAAAAGATCCAGCAGGCTTCTGAGAAGATTCCGGTTTTCCGTTCCGGTAATATGTCTGTGGGCATCAATCTGCTGATGGAGCTTCTGCGGACCTGCGCCAAAGTTTTAGGCGATGGCTTTGATGTGGAAGTAATGGAAAAACATCACAATCAAAAGCTGGACGCTCCCAGCGGCACCGCTTTGATGCTGGCAGAGGCCGTATCCAATGCTCTGCCTTACCAAGCAGATTACGTTTATGACCGTCACGAAAGGCGGGAGAAACGTCCACCTCATGAGATTGGTATTCATTCCATTCGCGGCGGCACTATCGTCGGTGAGCATGATGTGATTTTCGCCGGCCGGGATGAAATCATTGAGATCAAGCATACTGCCCTTTCCCGTGAAGTATTTGCGGTTGGCGCAGTAGACGCAGCTATTTATTTAGCGAATCAAAAAACACCCGGTATGTATAACATGACTGATGTCATTCGGTCAAAATAAATGGCTAAGGGGCTGTAGCAAAATAAAAATCGCTACAGCCCCTTTCTTTTATGATAGCTAAAATTACATTGTAAACTTATCAATCAAATAGCTGCCATCTTCTTGCCGCATTAAAGTAATCGTAAATGTCATTGTTTCTCCAAAATACGAAATATGCGGTGCCGGTATTCCTTCTACAGAAACCGTCACGTTGAAATCGTTAGAGGATTTGGCGAGTTCTAAAGGATCTACATATAGGCTCTGTAATTTTGCCTGCTCCATCCCGAATACAGAACCTTCTGTTTTAAAAGATTCTCGAACACAGGAAGCGGTACAGTATTGCTTCATCGTTTCAAAATCACTTTGAGAAAAAGCTTCAAAGAAACCGTAAATTGTATTTCCCTGCGATTCTCCCAAAGGAGTTTCCAGACGCTCAAAATGATTTTGGATATATCCAATATCCTGAGCCATCATTTCATACTCTTGTGCAATGGCTACGTCTTCATCATCATGATCTGTCCAAATTGGATACTGGACATCCGTTGGACGACCCAAAACATAAATGCGGTTGCTATCCGTAACATCCGGATGTAAAAGCTCTCGCCCAAACATATCTGTTTCCGGAGTATATTCCTTCATCTGATCTCCTTCTAGTCGCTCGATATAAAACAGCATACCGGAACCATATTTCTCAAATGTTGACTTTTGATAGAAAATAACAGAATCCTTCGTTTCCTCAATGATATATTTTCCATTCCAGGACGCCGGAATCGGAATGGAAAAATCCAATTCGTAATTAGAATATATGCTTCCGCTAACAGTAACTGGCTGTCCGGAAACAGTTACAGATAAATCTTCAAAAATACCCTGTCCGGAATATTTCATCCTTTCAAAAAATTCATACGGCACATAAGTCGTACGATCTTTTATGACAGGTGAAAGCTGCATAGACGCATTTTCTGTTGAACCTTCGGAATGTCCCGCCATATAAAAATAAGGGGTTCCAATCCGTACACGATTGATCCAATAATCATAGTGTTGTTGCCGATAAATAATATTTTCTCCGGGTACTAAAAACCGAACGCATCCACTATCATAGGTAATATCGTCATTATCGATCCCTTCTGCCACCAAAAGTTCCCGTAAAGGTAAATATACCTCTCCATTTTCTACATAAGGCTTATGAGTCAAACGCAAAATTTCTCCATGACTTGACACCTGAATATCTGAGGATTCGAATAGATTTCCGCGTAATGCTCCGCTGGCAAATACGCTTCCTGAGAATAAAACTGCCGCCAACATAACAGAAATTACGGAAATGAAGCGATTGGTTTTTTGGTTCAAACGAATCATAGTAAACCTCCTTTTTATCACAGTTTTGTTGCTTGCCATCTGGGTGGTCAGCAATCTGGCCTTAGATCTGGAAAGCAGACTTAGAATGGTTTTCATATAAGCATTCTTTTGCCCCATATCCATAGAAGCTGTAACAGCGTAATCGCACGATATCTCGCATGCCTCTTCGATTTCTCGGGATATAAAATAGGCAATCGGATTAAACCAATGAAGGGCATTGACCACCATAGCAAACCACTTGTACCAAAGATCATGCCGCCTGTAATGGGTCATTTCATGAAGTATGATGTAATGAAGCTCCTCCTGCGAAATTTCCATCTGGGGTAAATACAGAACTGGCCGCAGAAGGCCTACCATCAAAGGTGAGTCTATCAACGCCGTAGTCTGGATGGACAATCCTATGTTGTCTACTATATCTTCTTGAAAAGGCTCAGCGCTTCTCCCAAGTTCCCAACAAAAGGCTTTGTAAGCCAGCAGTTTTTTCGCTAAATACAACAGGACTCCTACCAGCCAGCCCCACCCAAGGACTGTCATCCAATCTACGGAAGAAACCGATAATTCATCTGTTACCGTATGAACTTCTGTTTGTGTCTCCACCGGATCATTTGGCTGCTCTGACTGAATAGCACCTTTATTCTGCTCGATCTGCTGAATATCCGTCGCGTTGCTTTGGGTCTGCCACGGAACGGACAGTGATAATTCTTGACTGCCCGGCAAGGAAAAGGATACAGGCAAAATCATAATCAACAGCACAAGCAGCCAGACATAATATTGCCAGGTGGGAGAAAAGGACTTGCCTACCGTATGTTTCAGGAGCAATAAAATCATTGTCAGGATACTACCTATGGCGGACATGATCAGCAACCCTTGAAAAATTTCAGCAATCATAGATCTTCCCCCTTACAGGTAAACATCTGGCGAATTTCTTCAATATCCTCTTCTGTCATTTCTTCGCTTTGGAATAGGGATACAGCCAATTCTTTCACAGAGCCATGATACAATTTGGAGATTAAATTTTTTGTCTGAGATTTTTTATATACCTCCTCCTCCAAAATCGGTGTAAAATAGTTGGCTCTATCTATTTTCTCCGCTTTCACCGCTCCCTTTTCCACTAAACGGGAAAGCAGAGTACCAATGGTATTGTATTTCCATTTACTGCTTTGCAGCCGGTCACAAACCTCCTGTATTTTTAGCGGCGAATCGGCCTTCCAAAGTACCTGCATCACTTCCAGTTCTGCACTGCTGATGTTTAATAGCTTTTTCATATGGATCCCCTTCTCTTACATTTGTAGGATGACTATATACTACATCTGTAGGAGTATTTTGTCAAGCCCCATTTAAATAAATATAGAAAAAGCAGGTACTCTTTTCAAAGCACCTGCCAATTTACAGCTTAAAATTTATTGAATAATCGCCTTATGGAATTTTTTCTTTCCCTTCTTGATGACAACGCCTGCCTTCAGCATTTCTTCTGTGATTTGCATAGCAGGATCGGTGACCTTTTCATCATTTACGCTGACACCGCCTTGGATTACATTTCGGCGGCCCTCTGCCTTAGAAGGTACCAGGCTGCATTTAACCAGAATATCCAATAAGCCGATTCGGCCATCGGTCAAAT
>CAZSBD010000118.1:0-5062 GCA_964605215.1 uncultured Oscillospiraceae bacterium
CTGCTCATTTGCAGCAGGGGGCGCCCACCCAGGCACAGCTCAAAGCTTTGCAGCAGGAAAGTGAGGAGCTGCATAAGCAGGCAACGATTGATAGCACTCAGGCAGGCAAGCAGGCGGGACAGGTTCAGGGCCAAGAGCAAAAAATCCGGGAAATGGAAGAAGGTTTGCCCGAAGAGGCGCGTCAGGATTTGCCCGGTTTTATCCAAAAGATCAAACAGAGCCTGGCAGATTTGAGCCAGAAAATCAACCAAAAGGACAGGGAAATACAGCGGCAAGGCCAGCTGACGCAGCAGACGGAAGAGATTCGGCAAAGGCTGAAGATTCTGGAACAGCAACAGGCAGACAGCCGGGAGAAAACCGCTGCCCTCCAGACAGAATGCCGCAACCTGGCCCAGAACTGTCAGACCCTTGTGAAACGGCTGCCCTATGACCATATAGAGCAGGCCAAAGGGGAGATCCACCGCTTGGAAGGAGAAAGACTGGCTGTGCAGAAGGAAATGGATGGAGCCTGCCAGGCTTTCAACCAAACAAAGGAACGGCTGGCAGCAGCGCAGGCGGCTATGGAAGCACTGGAAAAACAGCTGGCCCATCAGGAAGAGATTCCAGAGCAGACCTATTTGGAGCAGGAGCGGGTGTTCCAGGAGAAAAAGCAGCAAATGCTCCAAATCAATCAAAAGCTGGCGGCTCGGATTGGCTGGAACCACCGGATTTTGGAACAGCTCACGGATAAAAGTCAAACCTTGCAGCAGGCCGAAGCCCATTATCAGTGGAGCAAGGCTCTGTCCGACACAGTCAACGGCAGTCTAACCGGCAAAGAAAAGATCATGCTGGAAACCTATGTCCAAACCTATTATTTTGATCGGATGATTGCCAGGGCTAATGTCCATTTTATGGTGATGAGCGACGGCCAATATGAGCTGGTGCGCAGCCGGGAGGCGGAGAACCGTCAAAGCCAGAGCGGGCTGGAGCTGAGTGTTGTAGATCATTATAACGGTACTCAGCGCCATGTTCGTACTTTGTCCGGCGGCGAATCCTTTCAGGCAGCTTTGTCCCTGGCCTTGGGCTTGTCCGAAGAGATTCGGGCATGCGCCGGCGGCATTCAATTAGACACTATGTTTGTGGATGAGGGCTTTGGTTCTTTGGATGAAGAAGCGCTGGAAAAGGCGATGCGGGCTTTAAGCGGTTTGCAGTCAGGCAACCGGTTGGTAGGAGTTATTTCCCATGTGTCAGAGCTGAAAAATCGGATTGACACTCAGATTCTGGTAACTAAAAATCCCAGCGGCGGCAGTCATGCGCAGATTCGTTTATAAAAAAACTGTCCTCGAAAGGACAGTTAAGAAATTTTAGGCTTTTTCTTTTTTAAAAATATAGCGATCATGATCGCCGTACATTCGTGTCCGCTTGACCGGGATATATCCGGCTCGCTTCACGCTTTGGAGAGAATAGGGATTATCCGGACTGACAGTGCAGCAAAAGCCTTGGATTTCTTTTGGGCAAAGGGCTTCCATTCGGCCGAGCAAAGCGGTTTCCAGGCCGTTGCCCCGATAATCCGGATGGACGGCAATGGTATCCATATTTGCCCAAAGGGAAACTTGGGAATCAGGAATGCCAATATGCCAGGCATAATTTTCCTTAGCCTTGCCGCATAGGAGGAACATGCCGTAAGCTGCCAGGAACTGGTTATCCCATAGGCCCAGGATACAGGGATTTTTCAGGCGGACGCGCCATTCTTCCTGCTCTGTGGAAACGAAAATGGCCGGATCGGGCAGATGCTGTTCGATGATTGTTTGCAGGGACAGCAAAGCATGGATATCTTCGGGGCCGCAAAAGCCAGCGGCCAGTCTGCGGTGTGACGGTTGATGCCGGTATTTGGAAATGAAAATTGGCTGCAAAAACATCCCTCCTTTTCCCATAGTGTAAAAGGAGCTGGGGAAAAAGTCAACCCTTCCTTGCGAGGAAGGAGGAAATATGATAAGGTTAAAAACAAGAGGTGAGAAAAATGCGGCTGTTTATTGCCATTTGTTTTACGCCCGCCTTTCGGCAGGCAGTCAGGGAGACCGGCCAGGCCTTGTATCGGCAGTTAGGCGGCGGCCAGCTGATCCCGCCGGAAAACTTTCATTTGACGCTGGCCTTTTTGGGAGAGACTGACCGGTTGGCACAGGTCAAAGACGTAATGCGCCGGATTCCGGGAGAAAAGCTGAATCTGGCTTTGGGCCAGATCGGCAGTTTTCGTCAAAAAGACAGTGACCTGTATTGGGTCGGCCTGCAGGAAAATCGGGAACTCGTTTGTCTGGCAGATACCTTGTCTGAAAGTTTGCGGCAGACAGGCTTTGATCTGCCCGGACGGGCCTTTCAGCCACATATCACGCTGATTCGCAAAGCCCCTGCCGGGAAAAATGCCGTGGTGTCCGTGCCGAAGGCCGAGATGACGGCAGACCGAATTTCTCTGATGAAATCGGAACGAATCGGCGGGAGAATGGTCTATACGGAAATTTTCAAACAAAAGCTGGGAGGGTAAGTATGGGAACGATCAACTGTGACTTTTGTATGCATGCCGTTTATGATGAAGAATACGGCGACATTGTATGCGAAGTGGATTTGGATGAAGATGAGCTGTACCGCTGCAGCCAGAGCGATTATAAAACATGCCCTTATTTTCGCTTTGATGACGGTGACGAATACAGTCTGGTGCGTAAGCAAAATTAAGATGCTTTCGGTCTAAAAACCGAAAGCATCCGAGTCTTTTATACTTCTCCAAATAAATGTTGTAACAGCTTTTCCGGTGTCAGATTTAAATAGCCGTCCGGATCGGGCATAGTGGCGGTGCTCCAACGCATTTGTCCGGCATCCGTCAAATAATGGATGCCCCGCTGGAAGGATTGATATTTTTTGCACCAATCTGGGAAGTAACGCTCCATGTAGGTCTGAGCCAGATGGGTGGCCTGGGTAGCTTTTCCATCTGCCGTAGTCGTTCCGCACAGGGAGACCCCTGGCGGGCTGGCATGGACGAAAAGCACGCTGCCATCCGAGCAAGTGCCCAGAGCCATCCATACATGGCCTTTCATGCTCATCATATCACCAGCCTGCCAGTCTTTAACATCGGTTGCTTTGGTATAGGTACCCCAGCCCCGGGCTGCATAATCCTGAGCCATTTCTGTGGAGCGAACGACATAGCCGGGCAGACCGTATTGCTTTTGCATGGTATTATATACGGTCCAGCCTAAGTAACCGGTGCAGTCCAAACCATCGTGGATCTGGTATCTGGTTTGGTTATAGTCGTAGAGGGAAGTTTGTTTTTGGAAGAAGGTTTCCCAGTTGGGGCTGACACCAATCGTTACCGCTTCTTCGCCGGCACCGGTATCCGCTTCATTCCATCCGCCGCCCCAGACATACATCGTTCTGCCTACCGGCTGCATAGCGGTTGCCAGCAGATTGCGAAGGGTGCGCAGGCCGGGCTGAGCCGTGGGAAGGCCGGGAGTTTGCGCCGGGCTTTCCGGATCGAGAGGATCTATGGGTTCATCCGTCTGCGGAAAACGCAGGGAAGGGTCAGCTACTCTGGATAAGATGGCGGCAGTTTCCGCCCGGGTCAAGGTACGATCGGGAAAGAAAGAGCCTTGCTCATCACCGCCGGTCAGGATGCCGGCCTGGTACATGCGGTAGGCGGCATCATGATAATAGGCGTCGGATTCTACATCCGGAATGGAACCTTCAGCGATTTCCTTTTGGGAATCCCGATCCTCCGGATTTAAGGCTGCATCAATCATATAGACAAAGTCCTTTCTGGCAATGAGAGTATTGCCGACGACAAGCTCCGCCGGTAATAAATCATATGTCTGGGCATAGTTCAAATAGAACTGATACCATGGCTCTGCCTTCTGTTCGGTTTCAAAGGTTTGACCATCTTTGCAGGAAAGGGAACGGATCCGGGCGGCAACTGTAACAGCTTCTGCGGAAGTCATAGTGCCTAGGGGAGAAAAATGGCTGTCATCCACACCCTGCATCAGGTTATAGGTGTAAGCGCAAGCAGCATAGTCTGCATACCAGCTGCCTGCCGGCACATCAGTGAAACAGTTATCATAAGTACGGCTGGGGGTAAATCCGGGGCTTGCAGCCAGCGCCGGAGTGGCTAACAAAAGAACGCTCAAGCCCAAACACCCTAATTTTTTTTCAAACAAAGAAATGGCCTCCTTTCGGTTTTTTATATTATAGCAAAGCACAGCAGCATCTGCAATGATGGAAAGGTTTTTATATGCAGTATTTGGAATTTGCAGAAAAATTTAAGATCTCGCTTAACGAACAGCAGGCTCAGGCAGTCAAGGCCTGTCAGGGGCCGGTTTTGCTTTTGGCAGTGCCAGGCAGCGGAAAGACTACGGTATTGGTAGCCCGGTTAGGCTATTTGATCTATGGATTGGGAGTGGATCCGTCCCAAATTTTGACGGTCACTTATACAGTAGCTGCCGCCCGGGATATGGAGAATCGGTTTTTTCGGATATTTGGCGGCCAGCCCTTACAGACAGTGCCTTTTAGCACCATTCATTCTTTTTGCGCCGGCGTGATTCGATATTATGAGCGAGTGCGCCAGACCAAGGCTTTTGATTTGATTTCCCGGGAAATGGATCAAAGCCGCATTCTGCGCCAACTGATCCAAGCCCAGACAGGAGAATATCCAGGGGATGCTACTGTCCGGGAGGCGGCTACACAAATCACTTACTGTAAAAATAAAATGCTGAAGCAGGAAGAGATCCAGGCCGTTTCCGTTGATAATATGGATTTTCCCCGCCTGTTTTTTGCCTATGAAAGCTGGAAGCGGGAACATCGGCGGATGGATTTTGATGATCAGCTGGAATTCGCCCGTCGTATTTTGCTGAAAAATCCGGATATTTTGGCTTACTACCGCCATAAATACCGGTATATCCAGGTAGATGAAGCTCAAGATACCTCCAAGATTCAGCATGTGATTTTGCGGATGCTTTTAAGCCCGGAGCGCAACCTGTTTATGGTAGGGGATGAGGATCAGAGCATTTACGGCTTTCGGGCGGCTTATCCCCAGGCGTTGCTGGAA
>CAZSBD010000119.1:0-5057 GCA_964605215.1 uncultured Oscillospiraceae bacterium
CCGCCACGCCCATTGCCCTGTTGGTGGTCGGCGCAGGTTTTGAAGGGCGCAAAGCTCTGGCTAAGATCAAACCCACAGTTCTGGCCACCGCTGTCAAGCTATGGATTCTGCCTGCTATCGGTCTGCCCATCGCCATCCACATGGGCTTTACCGGAGCGGAACTGGTGGCCATCCTGATTATGCTTGGCTCGCCTACTACCGTCAGCTGCTATGTGATGGCTCGAAACATGAACAACGATGCTGTACTGACCTCCTCCATCGTGGTACTGGCCACACTTCTATCCTCAGTCTCTCTTACCTTCTGGATTTTTTTACTGCGGTTTTCCGCTTTGATTTAACAGCTATAAAAAATGCGTCTTAGTTCCTTTTGCAGGCCAAGGCGCATTTTTTTAAATAACATAATAATCGCTGTTGTCTCCGTTAGACAAAAGCTGGTCTAAGGTGACGCTTTCCAAATATTCGTGGATCAGGTCGTTCAGCTTTTTCCACATCGGGAGAGTTTTGCACGAAGCCGCCCGGGTGCAAGTGTTATTGGCATTTTCCAGGCATGTGACCGGCGCCAGCGAACCGTCTGTCAGCTGCAGAATACTGTCCACGGTGTATTGCTCCGGCGATTTTGCCAAACGATATCCGCCGCCCTTTCCCCGCAGGCCGATAACAAATTCCGCTTTGCTGAGAACGGATATGATGCTTTCCAGGTATTTTTCGGAAATTTCCTGCCGGGCGGCAATTTCCTTAAGGGGAATATATTTACCTGTGTTATGCTCTGCCAGATCCAACATGACCCGCAGGGCATATCTTCCTTTTGTTGTGATCATCATGGAGACCATACCTCCTTTTAACCTATTATACTACAAGGTTAATAGAATTGCATCTGTTTTTTTATTTGTCAAAAAAATAAGGTGAGAAGCTCCCCTTTACAGGGAACTTCAGCTTGTCAAAAAAGTCTTTTGCGCGAAGCACTCATTGGAATATTAAAAGTTGCGGCGTGTACGTAACTTTTTTGTCGCTTAGAAAATCGCCCATTTGGGCTTTAAGAGAATGCTCTTGTCGAAAAACTACAAATTTTTCGACAGTCTCCTCAAGCTCCCTTTACAGGGAGCCTGTCACCCACTTCACTTATTTTTGCGATCCTTCAGCCACAAGCCAAAGATCATACCGCCAGCCACCAACAGCGTAGCGATGATCGCATAAATTGCCATAGCTAACATAGCTTTCCTCCTTACCTCATCTCCTACTTTTCCTGCTTGCTTTCCTGTATCTTCTGATGCTCCTTCGCAAGCTCCTGACACAGAGTCACGGAACTCCAGCCGGCGTTTTCCTGAGTCAGTACCGCTTTCAGAGCAACAAATAGCTTATTTCGCCGCATCCCCTTTAAAAGCAAATCCAGCCGGGTGCCGTAAATTCCGGCCAATACCAGCATTTCCTGATCAAAAGCAGGCAAAGCGGCCTGCACCTCCTCTGCCGGCGGGCTGGTCAGCAAGTCTCCCAGGGTCTTCTCAAATTCGCTGGGATGGACTGTCCGCACTTTAAGTCGCTGCTGCATACACAGCATGCGCAGTTTTTTTCCTTTGGTGCCATCCAAATTATAAAACAATACCGTTGGCTGCATAGTGCCCTCCTTTTCTACCGGGCAGACAACAGGGTCTGCAAAGCGTTTTCCAGCCCCTGTAAGGTCAATTCAAACATATCAAATTCGCCCCGAATGCCCCTCAGGGTTTGGGAGCCGTAAACATAATCCCAATTTTTTTCCGGCACCGGGTTCAGCCACACCGCATGGGGGAACCGATGATGCAGCCGCTGAAGCCATGAAAGCCCAGGTTCCGGGCAATAGGTTTCGTAATAATAGCTACCGCCAGGACTGTACAGCTCTGTAGGCGACATGCAGCCGTCTCCTATAAAAATTACCCGATAATCGCTGTTTAAGCGACGCAAAATCCATTCCGTATCCACCCATTCGTTGTAAACACAATAAGGGGTTGTGTACAACTTATGATAAATGCAGTTGTGGAAATAGTATACCTGTAAATCCTTAAAATGGTTGGATTTGCTGGCTGCCTGAAACAAGGCGCTGCACATAGAGCTATAGGGATACATAGAGCCGCCGGAATCAAAGAGCAGCAGCAATTTAATGGTATTTTGCCGGGGACGCTGAAACTGCAACTGAAGCATACCCGCTTGGTTGCTGGTCTCCTGGATGGTGCCGTCCAAATCCAGCTCGGTCTTGGGGCCATCCAATCTGGAAGAAAACTGACGCAGCTTGCGAAAGGCCATTTGAAACTGCCGCAGGGACAGGATCTTGTCCTCCCGGAAATCCTGATAATGGTGCTCTCCTGCCAGCTTGACAGCGCTGCGGTTTTTCCCTTCGCCGCCTACCCGGATGCCCTTAGCACTAAAGCCGCTGTGGCCCATTGCCGAGGTACCGCCGGTACCGATCCAATAGTTACCTGTGTCGTGACGCTCATGCTGTTCCCGCATTCGCTCCTCAAAGCGGCGCATAATCTCTTCCAGGGTTAAGTCGCTGTTTTGCAAACCCAGCATGCGCTTGATCACCTCCACCTCTTTGGAAACCTCTACCGGCTTTTCCAGCCATTGCTGCAGTTCTTTTGGCAACTTATCAAACTGCTGGATATTTTTAAAATATTCCAAAAACGCGCCGTCAAATTTATCAAAATCCTTTTCGCTTTTAATGAGGACGGTGCGGCATAAATAGTAGAAATTCAGCAGACTGGCGTGACACAAGCCCTGATCCAAGGCGTCTGTCAGGGTCAACCATTCCTTTAAAGAAATGTTCAGACCATAGGCGCGGAGCAGATAGAAAAAATCAACAAACATGGCATTTAATACCGCCGGCGCTGATAAGAGAAGCCATTCTCCCGTACCTTACGGATGGCATCCAGATCTTCATTTTTCTTAAGCAGTACCCCGGCAAAAGGAATCACCTTCCCAATGGCATCCGCATCAATGCCGCCAATCTGCAGAGCCTGGATCCAATCCAGCAGCTCTGAAGTGCTGGGCTTTTTCTGCAAATTCCGCAGTTCCCGGATCATATAGAAGGTTTCCAACGCTTCCTGCAGCAAATTCTGCTCCACATTGGGATAATGAACTCGCACGATCTCTTCCATCAGCTTAGCATCTGGAAACGCAATATAATGGAAAATGCACCGGCGTAAAAAGGCATCCGGCAATTCCTTTTCCGCATTGGATGTAATAATCACAATGGGACGATGCTTGGCTTTTATGGTTTTGCTGGTCTCCGGAATATAAAACTCCATCTGATCCAACTCCCACAAGAGGTCATTGGGAAATTCCAGATCCGCTTTATCGATTTCGTCGATCAACAATACCGGCTGGGCCTCTCGGGAAAAAGCCTCGCCCAATTTGCCCAACTTGATATATTTGGCAATATCCGATACATTGCCCTCGGTAAACTGACTATCGTACAAACGCTGTACAGCATCATATACATACAGACCGTCCTGGGCCTTGGTGGTGGATTTGATGTTCCAGATAATCAGTTCTTTACCCATATTATCGGCAACCGCCCGCGCCAGCATTGTTTTTCCGGTACCCGGTTCGCCTTTGATCAGCAGCGGCTTTTGCAGGGCAGCTGCGATATTAACACTGCGCATCAGATCTTCTGATGCAACATATTGATTGGTTCCTGTAAATTGTGACATGTTGGATTCCTTTCTTTCAGGATCAGTCTGATCCTTAGGTTAACGTTATTATATCATCTTTTGCCGGGTCTACACAATAAGAAGCGCAAAAAAACCGATCTTCCTAGGAAGATCGGTCATCTTTTACGATTTTTTAAACACCCATTTACTTTGAATATGATAGCTGAAGAAAAACAGGGTCAGATCCACCAGCAGCTTTACCGGTGTCAAAGCCACAAATAAATAGGACAACAGAGATACCAGCATAGCGCTGGCTGTCATTTGCACAAAAAAAACACAGAAGTATTTGACAATCTGCACACCCCATTTTTGAGTGGTTTTAAAACTCCATTTACGGTTAATGGTAAAATTAGTCGTACCCGAAATTATGCGGGCGGCAAAAGTGGAGGAAAAGACCACTCGATATCTGCCCTGCACCAAGCTATGCGCCAAGAAAACCGGCATGATATGTAGAAAACAGGTAAACAAAAACAAATCCAAAATGGTACAGAAAATAGAGGCTAAGCCAAAGCGAATCAGAGTGCGGTAAATCTTAACGGAATCCGGCACCGGCTGATAGGTAGCAATGGTTTTTTCCGGGTAGGGAATGGCAGGGATGGTAACAATCTCCATGGGCATTTTCTGCTTAGAAAGGATAGACAGGATATGAATCGCATATTCAAACCGCACGCCAGGCACCATCAGCAAGTAATCCGTAATAGTCGCCGGGAAGCCCCGCAGACCAGAAAGAGCATCCGGACAATTGATATGCTTGGAATATTGGAAGATCCTATTGGCAATTTTAAAGCCGATCTTTGATCCCTTTGAAATAGTTTTGTCCTCGTAATTCCGAGCAGTCAGCACAGTTTTATTGGGATTTTCCTCCATGGCCTGAGAGACACGCCAAATATCATAAGAAGAGTTCTGCAAATAATCATCCACTGTGATATAGCCGGTGATATCCGGCAGCGCATACCGAATCTTTTTGATTCCGGTCTTAATCGCCGCACCAAAACCAATATTCACAGAATGATGGAACAAATGACAGCCTTCCTCATGCAACTGCTCAAATATCTTTTGGCAACTGGGATCACTGCCATCGTCCACAATGACGATATCTGTCAATCCAGACTGGCGAATTTCTTTCACCTTCTGCAACAACCTAAAATCCGGATTAAACACCGGCATAATGACTACATTTCTCATAATCTACACACATTGCCCCTTGGGCTCGAATTTTCCATAAAGAAACAGACCGCATGCGCAGTCTGTCAGCTTGTCGATAAAGTCTTTTGCGCGAAGCGCCCATTGAGATATCCAAAAAAAAATTGCGGCGTGTACATAACTTTTTTGACACTTTCCGCTTAGAAAATCGCCCATTTGGGCTTTTTCTAAGCA
>CAZSBD010000120.1:0-4857 GCA_964605215.1 uncultured Oscillospiraceae bacterium
GGATATTCAGGGCTTCAAAGTTGTAATGATCCAGTTCGACTTCAGGACCTTCTGCAACAGAAAAGCCCATGCCCATAAAGATACCCTTTACTTCATCCAAAACAATAGAGAGGGGATGCTTCTTGCCGATGATAACTTCCTTGCCAGGCATAGTAACATCTACAGCTTCTTTTTTCAGCTTTTCTGCCAAAGCGGCTTTTTCCAGCACGCTGGTGTGAGCGACGATAGCTTTTTCTAGTTCAGCCCGAACTTCATTCACCATCTGGCCTACTGCCGGACGCTCTTCTGCCGGCAGGGAACCCATGCTGCGGAGAATGGTTGTCAGTTCGCCTTTTTTTCCTAGATATTTAACACGAACCGCATCAAGCTCTTTGGAAAGCTTGGTATTGTTGATTTCTTCCTTGGCGGAAGACAAAATACTTTCCAGTTTTTCTTTCATGTATAAACACTCCTTTAATGATTAAAAAAATAAAACCTTTCATCCCCAAAGGGACGAAAGGTTAAATCTTCCGTGGTACCACCCTAAATTTTTGCCGAAGCAAACACTCCTGATGCCGGTAACGGGGCAAAACCGTCGATATCTACTAGCCGAAGCATTCCATACCGAAGCTCCCGAGTGAACTTCGCAAAAGCTGCCTCTGTGCGGCTTGCAGCCGGAGACCGCACTCTCTAAAGAGCAGGAGTTTTACTACTTTTCTCGTTCATCGCATTCTTTAAGAAACATATAATTTATACCATGTTTTTCGCAAAAAATCAATAAAAAAATTGACAAAAGTCTGAAAATATATTATGATAAAGGAAATTATGATAAAATATGCGATGAAAAAGAGGAGTATGCGAAATTTTCAGTTTAGAGAGAAGGCAGCTGGTGAAAGTCTTTCTGAAATTTGGCAGAAGGTAGCTTGGGAGCATAAAATCTGAAACGGCAGTAAGATTTTGCGGTACAGCCTCCGTTATCGGGCTGAAAGTGTGCAGAAATGCAAATTTAGGTGGTACCGCGGAGCAGTCTTCGTCCTTTTGGGATGAGGGCTTTTTTATTGCCCGCTTTTATCATAAATTTAAATAAGAAGGAGAGAACTTTCTTGGCAAACGAATTACCAAAAACTTATGAATTTAAAGAAACCGAGGCGAAATTATACCAGTTCTGGCAGGACAATGGATATTTCAATGCGGAAGTCGATGAGCATAAAAAACCATTTTCCATTGTGATTCCGCCACCGAATGTTACCGGTCAGCTGCACATGGGTCATGCCTTTGATGAGACTTTGCAGGATATTCTGATCCGGACGAAGAGAATGCAGGGTTATTCCGCTTTATGGATGCCTGGTACAGACCATGCCGGTATTGCTACCCAAATCAAGGTAGAAGAAAATCTGCGGAAGGAAGAGGGCTTGACTCGCTACGACCTAGGCCGTGAAAAGTTCCTGGAGCGTGTATGGGATTGGAAGAATCAGTACGGCAGCCATATCATTAAACAACTCAAAACCTTGGGTTCTTCCTGCGATTGGAGGAGAGAGCGTTTCACGATGGACGAAGGGTGCTCTAAGGCCGTTAAGGAAGTATTTGTCAACCTTTATAACAAGGGCCTCATTTACAAGGGCAACCGCATCATCAACTGGTGTCCCCATTGCGCAACCGCTTTGTCTGATGCTGAAGTAGAATATGAGACTCAGCCTGGTCACTTGTGGCATCTTCGCTATCCTCTGGAGGATGGCAGCGGTGAAGTTATTGTTGCGACCACACGTCCGGAAACCTTTATGGGTGATACCGGCGTAGCGGTTAACCCTAATGATGAACGCTATCAGCACTTGATTGGTAAGAATTGTATTCTGCCAATTATGAATCGTCCGATTCCGATTTTTGCTGATGATTATGTAGATCCGGAATTCGGAACCGGCTGTGTAAAGGTAACACCGTGTCATGACCCCAATGACTTTGAAATGGGACAGCGGCATAATCTGGAGCAGATTCTAGTATTCAATGGTGATGGCACAGTCAACGAAAATGGCGGTAAATACTGCGGTATGGATCGCTATGACTGCCGGGAAGCGGTTATCAAAGATCTGGAAGAAGGCGGCTATCTGGTTAAGATTGAGGAGCATGAACACAATGTTGGTACATGCTACCGCTGCGGTACTACAGTAGAGCCGATGACCTCTGCCCAGTGGTTTGTAAAAATGAAGCCTTTGGCCAAGGAGGCCATTGAGGTTGTGAAGGACGGTCGTGTCAAGTTTGTACCGGATCGTTTCTCCAAGACTTACTTGCATTGGATGGAAAATGTTCATGACTGGTGCATTTCCCGTCAGCTGTGGTGGGGTCATCAGATTCCGGCTTATTACTGCGAAGACTGCGGTGAGATGACTGTTTCCAAGGAAAATGTTCGCACATGCCCCAAATGTGGTAGCACCAAGATTCATCAGGAGGAGGATGTATTGGATACCTGGTTCTCTTCTGCTCTGTGGCCCTTCTCCACTATGGGCTGGCCGGACAAGACACCGGAACTGGATTATTTTTATCCCACTTCTGTGCTGGTTACCGGCTATGATATTATTTTCTTTTGGGTTGCCCGCATGATTTTCTCCGGTATGGAGCATATGAAGAAGGAACCCTTCAAGACGGTTTATATCCATGGTTTGGTTCGGGATGCACAGGGCAGAAAGATGTCCAAATCCTTGGGTAACGGCATTGATCCCATGGAGATCATTGACCAGTATGGCGCGGACGCTCTGCGCTTTACGCTGATCACAGGCAACAGTCCTGGAAATGATATGCGTTTCTCTATTGAGAGAGTAGAGGCAAGCCGTAACTTTGCAAACAAAATTTGGAATGCTTCCCGATTCATTCAGATGAATCTGACCATTGATGAAGTAAAGCTGCCAAAGGAACTGAGTATTGAAGATAAATGGATTCTCTCTAAGTTCAATACAGTGGTCAAGGAAGTAACTGAAAATATTGACCGTTATGAGCTAGGTATTGCGGCGCAGAAGCTGTATGACTTTATTTGGGATGTTTTCTGCGATTGGTATATCGAATTGGTAAAGCCTAAGCTGCAAAATAAGGAAGATTTGACAGAATGTGAAAAGACACAGAGCGTTCTTTGTCATGTCCTTTCTGAGACGATGAAACTTCTCCATCCTTTTATGCCTTTCATCACAGAAACCATCTGGCAGGCTTTGCCTCACCAGGGTGAATCTATTATGATCTCCAAGTGGCCGGAATATAATTCTCAGCTGGAGTTCAAGGCCGAAGAAGAAAACATGGAAACGATTATGGACAGTATTCGGGGTGTTCGTAACCGCAGAGCTGAAATGAACGTACCGCCCTCTAAGAAGGCAAAGATCATTATCGTGACGGACCGGGCAGAAGTTTTCCAGGCGGGTCTTGTATTTATGACGAAGCTAGCCTATGCTTCTGAACTGGAGATCACAGATGCGATGCCAGCAGACACCTCTAAGATGGTTTCTGTTGTCACAAAGAGCGCACAGCTGTTTATGCCGATGAATGAGCTGATCGATCCGGAGAAGGAAAAGGCACGCTTGAACAAAGAAAAGAAAAAGGTGCAAAAGGATATCGACTTTGTTATGAAGAAGCTGAATAATGCTGGCTTTATGGCAAAGGCTCCGCAAAATGTCATTGATGAAATGCAGGAAAAGGCGGCTAAGTATGAGGAATTGATGGCTAAGCTGGATCAGAGCTTGGCAGCACTTTAATTCCTCAGGCGACGGCTTTCGATAAAAAATCAAAGTATAATTTTCTATAATGGTTCTGTAAATGTATAAAATTTACAGAACCATTTTTTTATAGCAGTAAGAGGTGTCAAAATGGAGATAACATACAAAAAGCGGCAAAATGCTGTCTTAATCTTATTGGATGGAGAATTAGATCACCATCATGCCAAAAAAGCTATGGAGCGAATTGGACAGATTATGTGCCTGCATATGGATTGTGATTTTATTCTGGATTTCAGTAAAATCACATTTATGGATAGTTCCGGGATTGCAGTGGCGATGAATGCCTGGAACAACGGGAAACGACAGGGAGCACAGTTGGCGATTCAAAATGTACCTGTTTTTGCCTTTAAGGTTTTTCAAGCGTCTGGAATGGATCAAATATTAACGATTTTACCAAAGGAGGAACCCTTATGCTAAAGATAGAAAATTCTATGAAATTGATTATAGAAAGCCGGTCCAAAAATGAAAGCTTTGCAAGACAAGCTGTGGCCGCTTTTGCGGCCCAGTTGGATCCAACAGTCAGTGAAGTGAATGATATTAAAACAGCAGTCAGCGAAGCCGTAACTAATGCCATTATTCATGGCTATCGCGATACCTTTGGATACATAACCATTACTGTACAGTTGATGCAGGACGGCATACGAATTTCTATTAAAGATCAAGGCTGTGGCATTCCAGATGTAGCACAGGCTATGGAGCCGGCTTTTACAACTGGCGACGAGGAACGATCCGGTATGGGCTTTACCATTATGAAAAGTTTTATGGATAAACTAAGCATACGATCTAAAATAGGGAAGGGAACAACGGTTACTATGTGTAAAAATCTTTCTCCCAGATGTTCTCGGATGGCGGCCTACCACAAGGGATGATGGATATTCATACAAAGCTTCGCATTGAAGAGGCACAGGCTGGAGATAAGCAAGCTTTGCGGTGGCTGCTGGAAAAAAATTCGGGACTAATTTGGAGTCTGGTCAAGCGTTACACAGGTAGAGGCGTAGAAACGGATGATTTATATCAGTTGGGTTGTATGGGATTTATTAAAGCAATCAAGCGCTTTGATACCAATTACGGCACACAGTTTTCTACTTATGCGGTTCCTATGATCTGTGGAGAGATCCGTCGGTAT
>CAZSBD010000121.1:0-4856 GCA_964605215.1 uncultured Oscillospiraceae bacterium
CAGACTTTGCCGCCGGCAGTACAGCAAAAAATACGCTGCGCTCATGACTTGCGCCTAAACCCAAAGAGCCTTCATAATAGCTTTCCGGCACAGCACGGATAGCAGACTCCGATACGCTAATAATGGTGGGTAGAATCATCATACCCAGCAGCAGGGATGCTGTCAGCACGCTTTTACCGGTACCGCCGAACAGATCCCGAATCATAGGCACCATAACAACCAGGCCAAAGAAACCATAAACGATAGAAGGGATGCCGGCCAGCAGGTTAATTGCCGGATGCAGCAGCTGATACAGCCACTCTGGGCAAAATCTTGCCATAAATACGGCACAGAGAATACCAATAGGCACACCCACAACCACTGCACCGGCAGTTACATAAATACTGCCAATAATCATGGGGAAGATGCCGTAAATATCCTGGCTAGGCGACCAGGTCTTACCTAACAGAAATTCGCCCGCACCGATTTTGGAAATGGCTGGAATACCATTTTTTAATAAAAATACACAAATCAGCATGACCGCGCCAATGGACATACAGGCGGCAATCAGAAAAACAATATGCATAAGGTTCTCTCGAAATTTTGCCATACTTTACCTCTGTTTCTCCAGCTCTGAGCCGGGGATCTCGCCAACTCCGCTCAAAATCAAACGCGGACGATACGGAAATTTCTCCACATCTTGCCGCTGAGTCACACCGGACAAAATCAAAGCAGTATCCATACCCGTCTCGATCCCGGCGATCATATCTGTATCCATTCGATCACCGATGATAACCGTTTCTTCCGAATGAGCCCCCAGCATACGCAAAGCAGTGCGCATCATCAGCGGGTTGGGCTTGCCAATAAAGTAAGCAGAGCGCCCGGTCGCATATTCAATAGGAGCAATCAGACTACGGCATGCAGGAATGATCCCCTGCTCAGAAGGCCCAGTCAGATCTGAACAGGTGCCGATCAGCCTTGCTCCCTGGTTAACCAGGGTAACAGCCTTTACGATATTGTCATAACCATAGCTGTCAGATTCCCCTACAATAACATAATCCGGATCAGTTTCGTTTATGGTAATGCCCGCATCGTATAAAGCGTTTAACAAACCATGGGCGCCAATCACATAAGCGGTGCTTTCCGGCGACTGACTTTTAACAAAGGCAGCCGTTGCCAAAGCGCTGGTATAAAAGTGACTGGCATCTACATCCAAGCCCATGCTACTGAGTTTCTGGGAATATTCTTTTGGCGTCAGTTGGCTGGAGTTGGTGAGGAAAATAAAATTTTTATCCTCCTGGTACAGCCAATCCACAAATTCTTTTACCCCGGGCAGGATTTGATTGCCGTGATAAATGACGCCGTCCATATCGCAGATGATGCCCCGTTTACTTCTAAAATTTTCCATAATTTCACCTATCGCCTATCTAGACAAGAAAAACCTGGAGCATAAGGCCTCAGGTTTTTCGCCATCCTTTTTTATTTACTGAACTTCAGACCAATCTGTGGTTTCACCAGTAAAGATTGCCTTAACCTGATCACTGGTCAGATCTTCCATTGCATTGTTGTTGTTTACAATGACAGCGATGCCATCCATTGCGATAACAGTTGCACTTACGCCCTGAGAAGTCTCTTCATTAGACAGCTCTCTGGAAGCCATGCCGATATCACACACGCCTTCGATTGTAGAAGTAACACCAGTTGTAGAGTCACTCTGCTGAACCTCAATGGTTACGTTGCTGTTGATTGCCTGATATGCTTCAGCCAGCTTCTGCATAACCGGAGTTACAGAAGAAGAACCAGCTACGGTAACCTTACCGCTTACGCCGCCGCCAGCGAAAGTACCATCATTGCCCTGGATTACATAACCGTTATCCTCGATAATAGCTTGACCCTCTTCACTCATAATGAAATCTACAAAATCTGCAGCAGCCTCGCTCAGGTTCTGGCCAGTTACGATATTAAAAGGACGAGCAACCTTGTAGCTGCCGTTCTTTACGTTGTCAACGCTTGCCTCTGCACCGTCGATCTTAACAGCCTTTACACTGTCATCCAAAGAGCCCAGAGAGATGTAACCGATTGCTGCGTCATTGCCTGCAACAGTCTGCATCATAACAGCTGTGCTGTTGGTAACCTCGGCAGATGCTGTAGTATGGTCAATCTGGTTGCCGTTTGCATCCTTCTCTTCTATATCAAACAGTTCAATAAATGCGCCTCTTGTACCGGAGCCTTCCTCACGAGAGGTTACGCAAATCGCGCCGCTCTGTGTACTGCCTTCGTCATTGGCAGAGTTCGTTTTTGTGTCGCCGTTGCCGCAGCCGGTCAGCAACGAGGTCAACATTGCCACTGCCAAACCCAAAGCTAATAGTTTCTTCATTTTTGCATTCTCCTTATGATTTGTTTTTTATTTTGTAGCTTCAGTATAAAAACGGGACGTAAAATACACAGCCATTTTTTTGTTAAATGCATGTAAAATTTAACGTTTTTCTCCTTTTTACATTTTACATTGAGAAAACCAACACTGGTTTTAAGTTATGTATTTCTTCAAATTTTATGTAAAAAATACCGGAATCCAAAAAAGAAGGATTCCGGTATTTTTTAACTTTTAGCTACCCGCAAGCTCAAAACTTTTTCCTCATCCGGCGTTACAAAAGCTGTCTGATACACATGATATATCACCATGCCTGGCTTTGCGCCGTTTGGTTTTTTAATATTTTTTACCTCAGAATAATCTACAGGCACCATTGCCGAGGTTTTCGCTTTGGAGTGATAGGCTGCAATTTCTGCTGCTTCCGTCATAGCAGTATCCGTCGGCTCTCTGCCATCACATACCAGGATCACATGGGAACCGTGGATCTTTTGCGTATGGAACCAAATATCATGCTTCCAAGCGGTTTTCAGCGTCAGCTGATCATTCTGCATATTATTGCGACCGGCAAAAACCGCAAATCCATCACTGGTACGATATTCCCAAGGCTTGCCCATAGAGGGCTTACGAGGCTGCCTTTTCCCTTTGCCCCGCTGCTGCCTTTTGGAAAGATAACCCGTCTCCAGAAGCTCTTCCCGAATTTGAACCAGATCCTGCTCACTTTCTGCTCGATTGATTTCATCCAATACGCTTTCCAAGTAAGAAAGATTATGCTCTCCTTCCTGAATTTGCTCTGTGAGCATAATCTCCGCCGTTTTAGCTTTGTTGTACTTTTTGAAATACTGGGCAGCGTTTTGCTGGGGTGTCAACCGAAGATCCAGGCTAATTTCTACTTCCGGGCAGCTTTCATCAAAATAATTGATGACTTTAACTTTTTTGACCCCCTTTTTGATCTGATATAAATTGGCAGTAATCAGTTCTCCTGTCTGTTTATACCGATCCCGTTCTTGGGTTTTATCCAGTTCTTTCTTTTGCAAACCGATCTTTTTCCGCAGCCGGTCTCGGGCAAGAGTGACCACCTTGGTGATCTCCTGAGTGCGGTGCTTCATCCGCTCCGCTTTTGCTTTTTTCTCATAAAAAGCACCCAGCAGCTGGGAAAAGCTCTCCTTTTTTTCCAGAACGGCTAAATCCCCATATTGAGCAATAGGCAAATAACAAAAATCCAAAACAGAATGATCTTCCGCACGAGTCAGAAGATAAGGAACAAAGGGGCCGTTGGTCATCTTTTCTGAAAAAGCCGACCAACACCGGGCCAGCCGCTCCCCGTCTTCCTGTGTCAGCTCACATATAGGCTTTGACACCTCGCCGGTTGCTTGATATAAAAGTTCCCGGCAAATTAGCGGAGATAGTCCCTTGAATTTTTGCAGCAGCCAGCGGTCTGCTTGTTCCTCTCCTTCTGCTTGTTGCAAAGCAGCAAGCAAACCGGTAGCAGAAACAGAAGACGGATCCAGCTTTTCCTGTGGCGGCGGCATTCGATAAAACAGACCGGGCAGAACCTGCCGTTTACCGGAAATATCACCGTCTACTCGCTTAATAGCATCCAAAATTCGCTTTTCCTGATCGCATAAAATGATGTTGGAATATTTACCCATCATTTCGCATATCAGGTACTTTTTGGCGGGAATGCCCATTTCATCTGTGGTATCAAATTCGATCACCGCCATTCGCTCCAAATCCGGTTGCGTAACAGAACAGATTTTGGAGCCCTGCAAATGTTTACGCAGCAGCATACAAAACATAGGCGGCACTGCCGGATTTTCCCGATCCATTTCGATGAGATGCAGCCGGGGTGCGGAAGCAGACGCTGTCAGCATCAGCTTGCAATTGCCTTGGGCAGAGCGGATCGAGATGACGATCTCCTCTTTATCCGGCTGATAAATTTTATCAATTCGTCCGCCTGCTGTTCGTTTGTTCAACTCCTGAACCAGCCCGCGAACGCAAAGCGCGTCAAGTGGCATATGTTCTCCTTTTGTTTTTTAAATAAATTGAATACAATCCTTATGATCCTGAGAAACCAATATTTCCAGATTGGGAAAAACCTGGCGGATCTGCTGGGCAAAGCCATCTGCAATAGCAGTTTCTGTAGGGAAGTGGCCTGCATCCAGCAAATTGAGTCCCAGATCATGGGCTCGCTGCATAATATCATAACTGCAGTCGCCGATCACATAGGTGTCCGCACCTTTTTGAAGGGCAAAATCCATCAGCTTACCGCCAGCACCGCCTAGAACAGCCACCCGTTTCACTGCCTTGCCACCATTGGTGTAGCGCACGCCGCCAGCTGCTAGCTTTTCCTTAACCAAAGAGGCAAAATCTGTCAGAGCCATTTCCTGAGACAAATTGCCAACCCGTCCCAAGGCGCCAGTATCTCCAGCGCCTAAATTCTCCACTTCCTGTAATCCCAGCCGCTGGGCCAGCAGATCATTCACACCCCCTTGAGCACAATCCGCAT
>CAZSBD010000122.1:0-4839 GCA_964605215.1 uncultured Oscillospiraceae bacterium
TGCTTTTTTGTCATGCATATGATTACCGCCGTCAGCTATGAAGGAGAGGCTCATATCATCCAGGATGGGGATTCTTATAAAAAACTGATTACAAAGGATAACCTGCTCAAGGGCTTCATTTTGATCGGCAACGTAGAACGGGCCGGTATTTATACCTCTTTAATTCGAGAGCAAACACCACTCAGCTCCATAGATTTTGATTTGATCCTGGAAAGACCCCAGCTAATGGCATTTTCCCATGCGGAACGCGCTAAAAAATTAGGAGGTGCAAAATAATGTTTGTCACAGCAGATGAAACCTTACACTTCAAAACATTGAATCAAATGATTCGCAATACCAAAGATCGTGAAATCATTCTAAATGGTTGCATTGGTCAACGTTACATCGGCGCCGGTCTTGCCGATAAGACGATGATTATCAACGGTATTCCTGGCAATGCCTTGGGTGCTTATCTTAATGGCAGCACCATTATTGTCAATGGCAACGCCCAGGATCAGACCGGCGACACTATGAATGACGGTGATATCATTATCAACGGCTCTTCCGGTGATGCTACCGGTTACGCCATACGAGGCGGCCGGATCTATGTACGGGATCATGCCGGCTATCAGGCCGGTATTCATATGAAAGCTTATCAGAATAAGTTCCCTGTTTTAGTGATTGGCGGCACAGCAGGTAGTTTTTTAGGCGAATATCAAGCTGGCGGCCTGATTATTGTATTTAGGCAAAGGTGCTGACGGCAAGCCGCCTATGGGTTATTTCTGCGGTACCGGTATGCATGGCGGCAAAATTTTTCTGAGATGTCAGAGCGCTCCTCAAAATCTTCCGGAGCAGCTTCTGTGTCAGGAAGCTTCCAAGGACGATATGAATAGTATCCGCTGTTACATTGAGTCTTATTGTGATTATTTTGGAGAAAAAGCGGAAAATCTGTTAAAGGATAAATTCTTTGTTTTGTGTCCCAACAGCAACAATCCCTATCATCAGTTGTATACCATACCTACAATTAAAGTTTCATCAGGAGGCAATTATGCAATACAATAAGGAAGAAATATTAGAATTTGTACGCGACAATGATGTAAAATTCATCCGACTCGCTTTTTGTGATATTTTTGGCAGACAGAAGAATATTTCTGTTATGTCTTCTGAACTGGAAAAAGCTTTTACTTATGGTATTTCTTTCGACGCTTCCGCTGTAAAAGGCTTTTTAAATGTGGAGGATTCTGATCTGTTCCTCTTTCCTAACCTGGACACTATGGCATTTCTGCCTTGGAGACCTTCTTCCGATCGAGTTCTTCGTTTTTATTGTGACATTAAATATCCCAATAGCGAACCTTTTGAGGGAGACAGCCGGGAAATATTAAAAAATGCTATCAAAGAAACGGAACGAATCGGCTTAGATTGCAAAATCGGAACGGAATGTGAATTCTATTTAACGCATACGGATAATGAAGGTAATCCCACTATGATTCCCCAGGATTATGCTACCTATCTGGACATTGCGCCCCAGGATAAGGGGGAAAATGTTCGCCGGGAGATCTGTTTGATTCTGGAGGAAATGGGCATTAAACCGGAAAGCTCCCTTCATGAGCAAGGGCCGGGGCAAAATGAGATTGACCTGACCTATACCAATCCTCTGACAGCTGCAGATAATCTGACTACCTTCAAATCAGTTACAAAAACAGTGGCCGCTTCCAATGGTTTATTCGCTTCCTTTATGCCGAAGCCCTTCCGTCATAACAGCGGCTCTGGCCTGCATATAAATCTCTCATTGTTCAAAGGAAATAACAATCTGTTCCGTTCCGGCGGTGAGCATTCTTTAGTAAGCGAAAGCTTTATTGCTGGTATCTTAAGAAGAGCCTCAGAGATTTCTGTCTTCTTGAATCCCCTCACCAATTCCTATGAACGCCTTGGTCAAATGGAAGCACCTAAATTTGTCAGCTGGTCCCATCAAAACCGTTCTCAATTGATCCGTATCCCGGCAGCCAGCGGGCGTTTTTCTCGTATGGAGCTTCGTTCACCCGACCCTTGCATCAATCCCTATATTGCTTATTCTCTTCTGATCCAGGCTGGCTTAGAGGGCATTCGTGAAAGCCTGATTTTGCCTGATCCTTGCAATTTGAATCTGTTTCAGGCAACGCCTGAAGAGGTTAGTTCTTATGCTTTCCTGCCTCAGACGTTGGGTCAGGCAATTGAAACAGCGAGAAAGAGTGAATTTATTGGGCGCTGCCTGCCTCCTAAAACAATTTCTTGTTATTTGGAAGCCAAAAGAAAGGAATGGGATTCCTATTTAAATGCGCAGGATAAAGATCGTTTCGAACAGGACTATTACTTCTATGCCAACTGATCCAAAAACTTGTTATAATGGAGGAGAATATTAACTTTGGAGCAAATTTTGATTGTTTCTCCCGCGAAAAAAAGTGTTGCTTCACTTTCCGGTTTTATCGGACGTGACAGCAAAGTCACAGCAGTTGCCAATGGCGGTGAAGCCAGACGATTGCTTGCCTCTCGTGAATTTGACATTGTCATCATTAACGCCCCTCTTTCGGATGAATTTGGCTATGATTTGGCGGTTTGGGTCAGCGAAACCTCTTTTTCCGGTATTTTAATACTGGTAAAAGCAGAGAAAGCGAATGCAATTTGGGACAGAGTGTGTGACCATGGTATTTTTGTTCTGGGAAAGCCTCTAAGCCACAAGCTATTTTTCAGCACTCTTCGAATGGTTCGTGCTTATCGAAATCGTTTGCGCAACCTGCAAAAGAAAAACAAGCTGCTTATTACGCAGCTGGATACCCTTAAGATTGTAAACCGAGCAAAGCTCCTTTTGATGGAACAACTGAAGATGACAGAAGCACAAGCCCATTCGTACATAGAAAAACAAGCCATGGACCTTCGGATATCCAAACGAGAAATTGCGGAAGGAATTTTAAAGACCTATGAAAACTAATTGAAATTTCCCTTATTCTTTTGTATAATAAGTTCTATAAGTTTGAATTTTTAATTGAGGAGTCTGATTATGAAAATACCGTTTACAAAAATGCACGGTTGCGGCAATGATTACATTTATTTTAATTGCCTGGAATCCAATAAGATCGCAGATCCCCATGCCTTATCCATTCAACTTTCTGATCGTCATTTTGGCATCGGAGGTGACGGCATCATCCTGATTCTGCCTTCTGATGTGGCAGATGCCAGAATGCGGATGTTCAACGCAGACGGCAGCGAAGGCAAAATGTGCGGCAACGGGACCAGATGTATTGGCAAATATATGTACGATAATCATCTCATTCAGGGTGACAGTATGACGCTGGAAACGCTGGGCGGTATTAAAAAATTGGAATTCACTTTAAAAAATAATACCGTAGAATCTGTTCGGGTGAATATGGGTCCCGCTATCCTGAATCCCAAGGAAATCCCTGTGTATCTGGACGGCACAAAGGTTGTAGGTGTACCCCTGACTTTGGAGGATAAAACCTACGCCATCACTTGCGTCTCTATGGGTAATCCTCATTGTGTCGTTTTTGTAGACGATGTAGAGCATTTGGAGTTGCCGGAAATTGGACCGAAATTTGAAAACAACCCGTTGTTCCCAGAGCGTGTCAACACAGAATTTATCCGAGTAATAGATTCGCATACCCTGGAAATGCGTGTTTGGGAACGCGGTAGCGGAGAAACTTTAGCCTGCGGCACCGGTGCATGTGCCAGTGTTGTAGCCGCAGTTCTGAACGGCTACTGTCAGAAAAACGAAGATATTTTAATTCATCTGCGGGGCGGCGATCTTACTATCTGCTATACAGATGAGGCGGTTTACCTTTCTGGCCCTGCCACAAAGGTTTTTGATGGCTTTATCGAAATTGAATAATAAAATACGTAACCTGTCATATCTCCGTCTCTCCGGATATGGCAGGCTTCCGTTGTTTCATGGAGGAATCACAAACAAAAGCAGAAAATATTAAGATATAAGAGGGGTTAGGTAATATGACGAAGTATATATTCGTGACCGGCGGTGTTGTTTCCGGTCTTGGCAAAGGTATCACAGCAGCATCTCTAGGCCGTTTGTTAAAATCCAGAGGCTTGAAGATTGCAGCACAGAAATTAGACCCATACATCAACGTAGACCCGGGCACTATGAGCCCGTTCCAGCACGGTGAAGTTTATGTTACAGAAGACGGTGCGGAGACTGATCTGGACTTGGGCCATTACGAGAGATTTATTGACGAAGACTTGAACAAGTTCTCCAATCTGACCACTGGTAAGGTTTACTGGAATGTTTTGAACAAGGAGCGCGCTGGCGAATACCTGGGTGAGACCGTTCAAGTCATCCCCCATATCACCAACGAAATTAAAAGCTTTATCTATCAGGTAGGCAAAAAGACGAATGCTGATGTAGTCATTACCGAGATTGGTGGCACCACTGGCGATATCGAGTCTCAGCCCTTCCTGGAGGCCATCCGACAGGTTTCCACAGAGGTAGGACGCCGCAACTGCCTGTTTATCCATGTGACACTAGTCCCCTTTATTTCCGGTTCCAATGAACCCAAATCCAAGCCTACCCAGCATTCTGTTAAGGAACTGCGTGGCCTGGGCATTTCTCCGGACATTATCGTTGCCCGCGTAGATCAGCCCCTGGATGATGAAATTAAGCGGAAGATATCTTTGTTCTGTACGGTAGCGCCAGACTGCGTCATTGAAAACCGTACCCTGCCTGTTCTCTATCAGGCGCCAATGATGCTGGAAGAAAGCCATCTGTCCGATATTGTATGTCGTGAGCTGTCCATTAGCGCTCCCAAGGGCGATATGTCTGAGTGGATTGAAATGTTAGACCGCATCAATGCCAGAAAG
>CAZSBD010000123.1:0-4819 GCA_964605215.1 uncultured Oscillospiraceae bacterium
CCTGCAGATTGTCCAGGCGCTGACCCCGGCAGTGAAAGCTTTTCATTTGGCGCTGGCAAGCAATCCGATTTTAGCAGTGACGACGGCGGTTTTGACTCTGGGATCTGCCCTGGCAACTCTGCTTGTATTCTATCAGGATGAAAGCTCTGCCGTGGGTCAGCTGCGCAGCGACACGAAGAATCTGACGGATCAGCTGGATGCCTCCAAGAGCTCTTACGAAGATATAATGGGCGAATTGCAAGAGCATACGGAATCTACTTATGCAGCTGCCAACGCCCTGATGGAGCTGGCGGATCAGGAAAACCGATCTACAGCGGAAAAGGCGATGATGGCGGCTTATGTAGATCAGCTAAATGAAGCCGTACCGGAGCTGGGCCTTGCGTATGATGGAACCACAGACAGCTTAAATATGACCTCAGACGCTCTGGAACAAGTCATTGAAAAAATGGCGGAGCAGGCGGAATATGAGGAAAATATTCAGAGGCTGACCGAGCTTTATCAGGAGCATGAGGAAATTGCGGAGCAGCTGGCCGAGGCAGAAGAAATTCTGGCGGAAGCGAAGGAAAACGGAGAATCGGTTACCGCCGGTTATGCCTCCACCCAAGGCGGGTATAATGCGGGAATTGCCCAGGCGGAGGAAACCGTTCAGGCGCTGACTGACCGGCTGGCAGAAAACGAAGATGCCTATAACACTCTGAAGGACAGTGTGGAAGGCCATGAAAAGGCAACGGATTCGGATGTTTCCGCAATGGGGAACGCAGAAGATCAGGCCAATGAAATGGTCGCTAAAATCAAAGAGCTGGAACAAAAATATCAGGATGCTGCCGCCAAGGCAGAGGAATCCATTTCCAAACAGTTTAGCCTGTGGGAAAAAGTGGATGCCGTCACGGCTACCTCTGTAGACAGTATGATGGCCAGTATGGAATCCCAAAAAACCTATTGGGATAACTACGCTGCCAATTTAGATAACCTGATTCATCGGAATGTGGACGGTTTGGACCAGCTGGTGGCCAGCTTTACGGACGGTTCCAAGGAATCTGCCGCAGCCATTGCCGGTTTGGCGAAAGCTTCGGACTCTGAGCTGCAGGCTATGGTGAAGCAGTATCAGGGCTTGCAGGACAAACAAAGTGAGGCCGCGGCTTCCGTTGGTGACTTGGAAACCGGTTATTCCAAAAGTATGCAGGCGATGGGGGATGCGGCTGCCAACGCTGTGCAGACGATGGATCTGTCCGATGAGGCAAAGGCCTCTGGTAGGAACACCATCAACGGCTATATCGCCGGTATTAATCAGCAAGCAGGCCCTTTGTATAGTCGGATGTATGCCATCGCAAATCAGGCTCTGGCAAGCTGGAAAGCGGCATTGAATGAGCATTCTCCTGCTAAAAAATTTGTTACTTCTGGTCAAAACTCCATAGATGGATACATTTTGGGCATTCAGAGTAAAGAAGATGAACTGACAGATACCATGACCCGGGCGGTTGACCTGGCGATGGAGGAATTTGATGCGGAGCAGGACAAAAAGCTGGAAGAATTCTCAGCTAAGCAGGATGCCAGACTGGAAGCATACAAAAAGAAGCTGGGCAATTCCAAGGGGGCTTCCGACAAGGTCTCTGCCTTCAAAAAGCAGCTGGAGGGGGAAGAGGATGCTTTTAAAAAGCGATTGGAGCAGGAAAGCCAGGACTATGATAATCTGGCCAAAAACTTTTTAGCTTCTTATAAAGATTCTTTGGAGGAAGCGACAAAAGCTTCCGAGACTTACGCCAAAGACCTGGAAGAATCCCTCAGCGGCATAGAAGATCAATGGGACGCCGTCGCTGGCAGTATGGATAAAATGAATGACAAGCTGCGTGGTTACGGCGATCTGATGGTGGAAAAGAAAATCGGGGATTCCTCCTATAGGAAGCTGACCGATTTGCAGGATCAGATTGACGATATGAAGGAATACAGCGATATTCTAACCCGGCTGCGGGAGCGTGGCGCAGGGGACAGCCTGATGGAGGAAGTCACCACTATGGGGATAGAGGAAGCGGTTCAGTATGGCAAGCTGCTTTTAGGTAAGAGTAATGACAGCTGGGACGCGTATATGGAGCTTTGGAGTGAAAAGCAAACCCTGGCGCAGCAGATCGCAGAGGATTTCTATGGCGATCAGCTGAAGGAACTGGAGGGGGAGTATAACGAAAAACTGGAACAGGGACTTTTTGTGTTACAAAATACCTCCTTGGAAAGCGGCGAATACACCATAGAAGGCCTGATCGAAGGGATGAAGGCCAAGGAAGATGAGTTGTACGCCTATGCCAGTAAAATCGCCAATCAAGTAGCGGCAACGATCCGGGAGGCGCTGGATATCAACAGCCCATCCGGCGTGATGGAGGAACTGGGCAAATACACAGCCCAGGGCTTCTATTTTGGGCTGGAGGAAGAGGCGGAGCGTTTGCAGGATACCATCAATGCCGCCATTCCCACCAGCTGGGATTTGCCTGCCGATGGCGCCGGAACAGGAGACCAGGGCGCGGCTGTGGTCAATGCCATCAGCACCCTGATGGCCGGACTGCACCCGGCACAAAGCGGGGGAGATCTGACGCTGGTGCTGGAGGTCAACAGCACAGAATTTGCCCGCGGCACCATTCAGGACTTCCGGGACGTAGCAGATCAATCCGGTAAAGCAGAGGTGGTATTTTGACGCAGTTAATCATCAACGGGACAGCTTATCCGGAAACCTCTTCGGATAAGTATCAGTGTTATGATGAAGATTTGAGCAAGGATTTGCGGATGGCGTCTGGTCGTTTGGTGCGTGAGATCCGGGGCCGGATCCGGATCATAAAGTATCAATATGATTATATGGGCGATGAGCTGCTCCGCACCCTGCTTTCCGATCTAAGGCAGCCGGAGGCGCTGACGGTTTCTTATTTAACGCCGGAGAACGACACCTTGGAGACCAGTAGGTTCCGCTGCACAGACTATCCAAAGCCAGCGGTGGCCTTTTCCGATGGAGGGCATCCCAAGTGGCACGATGTGTCCTTCACCCTGGAAGAGGTATCGCCCCGTGCATAGAATAGGAGGACGATCATGCTTGCAACATCTCAGGCATATAAGGCTGCCATAGTTGCCGATTCCCGGCGCATTATCCCGGAGGTTGTCATAGATCTGGTAGACCCGGACATGCAGTATGTGGGCGTTGTGTCCGGCGATTCGGGCGTAATGTCCCGGGATGACCAGGTTTATGATAAAGAGATGGCCCACGGCGCTGGCTATATGACCCTGGAGCCGGGTCGAAATAAACTGGATGGCAGTATGCTGCTGTATCCGGATACGGCGCAGGAGCTGACCGATGAGCAGGGATACATGGGCAAAACCTTAAGCGATGCGGAAGGCGCCATAGACGGCTATGTGGAATTGCAGATGCGCAACTTTTCCATTATGCAGGCCGCTGCGGTTTCTTTCTCCGATCAGGCCATAGACGGTGTGGCTCAGGATTTTATCTTTACCGTTTACAGCGAGGAAACCGTTGTGTATCAACAGGCTGTGGAAGGAAATCAGAGCGCCCTTGTTCCCTTTGACGGCTTTACCGTGTACGATGTGACCGCCATTCGGGTTACGGTTTTAAAATGGAGCCTGCCGTTCCGGTTTTTTCGTCTGTTGGAAATTGTACCCGGCATCTATGAATCCTGGGATGGGGATGCACTACAGGATTTGGATGTTCTGCAAGAAACGTCACTGTCCGGTATGTCCCTGCCCTACGGCACAGCCACCATCACAGCGGACAATGCGCAGCAGCGGTTTAACCCGTATGATAAAAACAGCCTGTTTTCATCTATTGAAGAGCGGCAGGGAATTTCTGTGTACTATAAGGTGCGGCTGCCAGACGGCACCTTTGAGCGAATCCCGGTCAGCAAATATTATCAGAATTCCAGAGGCTGGACGGTTTCCAGAGATGGCTTATGGATCCGCTTTAAGATGGTGGATATTATCGGTCTGGTTTCCAAGCGGGATTTCGTATGCCCGGCCACCATGCCGACTACGGCGGAAGGCTGGATTCAGGCCTGTTTATCTGTGCTGGGAGAAAATTTTGCCCGCCTGTATATATTGGACGGGGATTTAGGAAGCCGCAGCCTGACGGTGGCCAGCGATGAGAATCTGTCCACTTCCTGCGGGAATGTAATCAAATATGTTGCCCAGGCCATTGGAGCCTATGTCTATGGGGATTCGGCTACCGGCAAAATGAGATTTTCGGTTTTGCCGGAGGGGATATGCGCCAGCTTGGATCTGGACAATTTGAGCAGCTACCCGGATGTAGATGCCAATCAAGACCTGGCTTCCCTGACCATTCAAACATCCGATGGCACAGAATATGTCTATGACGGTACCACCAAAACCGCCCAGAGCGATCTCAGCGTGTCCAACCCTTTTATTCATAACAAAGCGCAGGCGGATGCTTTGGCGGCTCACATTCTGTCCTTTTACGGAGGTTCCATTCTTTCTGCCAAGGGCCGGGGAGACCCCAGCAGTATGGTAGGCGATATGGATCAGCTGGAAACCGGATTTGGGCAGACCGTAGCCGGCAGGCGATATAAACAGCAGCTGAAAATGAATGATGGCATCTTAAAGGATTGCGCATCGGAATTTTACTTGTTGGAGGAATGAAACCGTGGATGATTTCGTTTACGACCGCACCCGGGCAGATGTCTTTCGTGTGGAGGATCTGCAAAGAAAACTGGATCAAGGCACAGTAACGGAAGCGGAAAAAGCGGAGATGTTTGGAGACCCGAAAGGCGCGCTGAATGTATCAGACTTAAACCGCATCGAAGAATGGTGCCAGTAC
>CAZSBD010000124.1:0-4816 GCA_964605215.1 uncultured Oscillospiraceae bacterium
GTAGAGATCCCCATGGTATTTATGACCTATGCCAATGTAATTTTCTCTTATGGTGCGGAAAAGTTTATTAAAACAGCAGCGGAAATAGGAATGCAGGGTATGATTGTTCCTGACTTGCCCTATGAAGAGAAAGAAGAGTTTGATCCCCTATGCCGTCAGTACGGTCTGGATCTGATCTCTATGATTGCGCCCACCTCTCATGAACGAATCAAAATGATTGCCTCCGGCGCCAATGGTTTTATTTACTGCGTGTCTTCTCTGGGTGTAACCGGTGTGCGCAGCCAGATTACTACGGATATCGGTTCTATGGTGAAGCTGGTCAAGGAGGTTTGTGATATTCCTTGTGCAGTAGGTTTCGGTATTTCCACGCCGGATCAGCTATTGTAGGCTCCGCTATCGTCAAGCTGTGCGCCCAATACGGAAAAGACTGCGTTCCTTATATCAAAGATTATGTAAAGCGTATGAAAAAGGCAGTAGATTCTGTATCCATGATTTTAAAATAGCCTGAACCATACAAACAGATCAAAATACAGCATCCGGTAAGACTGAAAATCTGCCGGATGCTTTTGTTTTGCATAAAAAATAATCGTAGGATATCCATGGGAAAAAGGGATGAAAAGCGGAAAATTGACAGATTCTACATGGTAGATTGTTGCGAACAAATTTAAAATATGCTATCATAATACGGTAGAATACATCATTAAGTAAAATTTGGAGTGAAAAATATGGATTATGCTCGTTTAGCGGATCTTTTGTTCCCAGAGATTACAGAAACGCCCGGGGACATTGAAAAGAAGTATCCCAAAAGAGAACTCCCGGAGGGGGCAAAGGTGACCCGTATGGCGCCCAGTCCCACTGGTTTTATGCATTTAGGTAACCTGTATGGCGCTGTAGTGGACGAGCGTTTGGCTCACCAGTCCGGCGGCATTTTCTATCTTCGTATTGAAGATACGGATAAAAAGCGAGAGGTGGAAGGCGGCGTTCAGATCATTTTGGATGTGTTCCGCAAGTTTGGTATGACCTTTGACGAGGGCGCTACCTTAGACGGTGACAACGGTATTTACGGCCCCTATCGACAGAGTCTGCGGGGGCCTATTTATCGGGTCTTTGTGAAAAGCCTGATTCAAAGAGGTATGGCTTATCCGTGCTTCTGTACAGAGGAGGAGCTGGCGGCAAACCACGAAGCCCAGGAAAAGAATAAGGAAAATTTCGGCTATTATGGTAAGTACGCTATCTGGCGGGATCGCTCCCTGGAGGAGATCCAAGTCAAGCTGCAGGAGGGCGCGCCTTATGTAGTTCGCTTCCGGTCTGAGGGCAGTATTGAGCATAAGATCCGACATGATGATCTGGTTAAGGGAAAAATGGAACTGACGGAGAACGATCAGGATATCGTCATCCTGAAATCTGACGGCATTCCCACCTATCATTTCGCCCACATTGTGGATGACCATCTGATGGGTACCACCCATGTGGTTCGGGGTGAAGAGTGGCTGGCAACCCTGCCAGTACACCTGCAGCTGTTCCGGGCTATGGGCTGGAAGGCACCCAAGTACGTCCATACAGCCCAGCTGATGAAAATGGATGGAGGTTCTAAGCGGAAGCTGTCCAAGCGGAAGGATCCGGAATTGGCTTTGACTTTCTATGAAAAGGAAGGTTATCCAGTGCCTTGTGTGCTGGAATATTTGCTGACTCTGCTCAATTCCAACTTTGAGGATTGGCGGCGGGCTAACCCTGTAGCACCTATGCAGGATTTCCCCTTTACTACTAAAAAGATGAGCGGTTCCGGCGCCCTGTTTGATATAGATAAGCTGAAAGACGTTTCAAAAAACGTGATTTCCCGGATGAGTGCTCAGGAGGTTTATGATGCTGTAGCTGCTTGGAGTGAGGAATATGATCCGGATTTCTGCAAGCTGTTCACCGCAGATCCGGCGTTTACCCAGTCTATTCTGGCCATCGGCCGGGGTGGTAAAAAGCCCCGAAAGGACATTGCCCTGTGGACAGATGTGAAGCCCTATATGGACTTTATGTTTGATGATCTGTTCCAGCCGGATTACAGCGGCATTCCGGTAAACTGTCAGGCGGATGCTAAGGCTGTTTTAGAGACTTACTGCGATATTTATGACGCTGGGGACGATATGAACACCTGGTTTGATAAGATCAAGGCTCTGGCTGAGCGGTTTGACTTCGCGCCGGAGACCAAGCAGTACAAGGCTGATCCTGAAGCCTATAAAGGCTCGGTAGGGGATATCAGTATGGTGCTGCGGGTAGCGGTTTGCGGCCGGACCAACGCACCGGATCTTTATTCCGTAATGGGCATCCTGGGCCAGAAAAAAACCATCCAGCGGATCAAAAAGGCAGCAGCATCATTATAATTAAGGGAAAGAGGAAAAAAGAATGTCTGAAATTGCATCCAACTTTCTTCATGAAATTATTGATGAAGATATCAAAAATGGCTTAAAAGAACGGATCCACACTCGTTTTCCGCCGGAGCCAAACGGCTATCTCCATATCGGCAGTGCCAAGGCCATTTATATCAACTGGAGCATTGCCAAGAAATATAACGGATTGTTCAACCTTCGCTTTGATGACACCAACCCGGTAAAGGAAGATACAGAATATGTGGATTCCATCTGGGAAGATTTACTGTGGCTCACTGGTGAAGAGCCTACCGGCGGTGTTTATTACGGTTCGGATTATTTTGAAAAGTGCTATGAATGCGCCGTTGCTCTGATTAAAGAGGGTAAGGCTTATGTCTGCGACTTGAATTCGGAGGAAATGCGGGCTTATCGGGGCACCTTAACTGAGCCGGGCAAAAACAGCCCTTATCGGGACAGAAGCGTGGAAGAAAATTTGCGCCTGTTTGAAGAGATGCGGGAAGGCAAGTATGAGGATGGCACCCATACTCTGCGTGCTAAGATCGATATGGCATCTCCGAATATGAATATGCGGGATCCGGCTATTTACCGAATCGTTCACACAGAGCATCACCGTCAGGGAAATAAGTGGTGTATCTATCCTTTGTACGATTTTGCCCATCCCATTCAGGATGCCCTGGAAGGGATTACCCACTCTATGTGCTCCATTGAGTTTGAAAATCATCGGCCTTTGTATGAGTGGGTGGTAGATAACTGCCCACTGCCTCATCATCCCAAGCAGAGAGAGTTTGCCCGCCTGAATGTGACCAATACGGTGATGAGCAAGCGATATCTTCGGGAACTGGTGGAGACTGGCCGGGTAGAGGGCTGGGATGACCCTCGTATGCCTACCCTGTGCGGCCTGCGGAGAAGAGGCTATACCCCTTCTTCCATTCTGGATTTTGTCAAGCGTGCCGGTATTGCCAAGGCATACAGCCTGGTGGATATTCGCCTGCTGGAGCATTGTATTCGGGAAGAATTAAATGCTAGTGCGTTGCGTAAAATGGCAGTGACTGAGCCAATCAAGATGGTGATTACCAATTATCCGGAAGATGAAACGGAATATTTTGAGGTTGCTAACATTCCCAAAAATGAGGAAGCCGGTATGCGCAAGGTTCCCTTCACCCGGGAGGTCTATATTGAAAAAAGTGACTTTGCTCAGGTGCCGCCGCCGAAGTTCCAGCGTCTCAAGCCGGATGGTGAGGTTCGCCTGATGGGCGCTTATATTGTAAAGTGCAGCGAGGTCATCACCGATGAAAATGGCGAGGTAGTAGAGCTGCGTTGTACTGCCGATTTGGAAACTAAAAACGGCAATCCAGTAGATGGTCGCAAGGTCAAGGGTACCATTCATTGGGTTTCTGCCAAGCATGCTGTTGATGCGAACCTGTATCTCTATGAGAACCTGTTCTCTTTGGAGAACACCGGCGATGTGCCGGAGGGTACGGATTATAAGGATTATATCAATCCGGATTCTCTGAAAAAGCTGACTGGCTGCAAGCTGGAGCCTTCTGTCAAGGAAGTAGAGCCAGGCCAGCGGATGCAGTTTGTCCGCATGGGCTATTATATCCAGGACAGCAAGGAGCCAGGCCGATATAACCGGATTGTAACCCTGAAAGACAGTTTTGCTAAAACCTTGCAGAAAAAGTAAATCTAATAAATATCCTCCGGCGAAGCCGGGGGATATATTTATTAAGATTGAGATTTGGGATCGCCTACAGAGCTGTCTCCCTTCAGCTGATGGTAAACCTGAATGGGGTTTGTAATGGGTGCAATAATAGGATGGGCATGAGACTTGCCATGCTTGGCCTTGCCCTGGATCTCCGGCACGGGAGAAACAGGGTTTTTAGGAAAATAATTGCGCCGCCGGGCCTCTGTTCCATGGGACGCTTCCGGATCCGGTCGGCGCATGCCTGCTTTTGCCATAAAAAATCCTCCTTATGCATTTGCTTAAATGGAATGCTTTTTTGGCATTTCAGTTTTGATTTTGGTTTTCCCGGGTCAAATGGGTTTGATCTTTGCATTTTTTCATCCGGACAGATTTGGGATCCGGTTGACTGTCTTTTGGCATTTAAATCACCTCCGCCTTAGTTTGCGGCATTTTAGCAGCGGTAAACCGGCCAATCTGGGGTAAAATTAGAAAAAGAAGTTTCTCACGGAAAATATAAACAAACCTTTATTTTCGTGTATTAATGTGCTAAAATAAAAAAAAGACCCATTTTTGTGGAGGAAACGGCATGAACAGCAAATTAAAGGATCAGGCGATGGACGAGTTGTTCCAGTCCATTTTAACGCTCCAAAATATAGAAGAATGCTATGCCTATTTCGAAGACCTTTGCACCATTAAGGAGCTTCGGGAAATGGCCCAGCGTTTTCAGGTGGCTAAGATGCTGGCTCAGGGCAGG
>CAZSBD010000125.1:0-4813 GCA_964605215.1 uncultured Oscillospiraceae bacterium
CAAGCAGAGGGTCACAGGTTCGAGCCCTGTAACTTCCACCAAAAGACATCAGTTTTTACTGGTGTCTTTTTTCTTTTGCTTGCATATAAATAGATTTTAGAGACCATTCCGTATTTTCAGAATTTATTTACAAATTTTCTGACTTTTTGTAAAAAGTAATTGTTTTACTAAGGGAAGAGAAGATGAAAAAAGGAGAGAGTGCCTTGGTCTGTCAAAAAAGGAACAGAAATCATAATAAAGTATTTTTGGTAATTGCCGTGTTGATTTTCGGAGCGGCCATAATGATCAACAGCAACGGCTCCCTTTTTGAATTTTTTTATACCCGTGGACAGGAAGCGCCGGAGATGTTAGACGGCATCCCTCTTTATACGGATTATTTGCCGGAGGGCAGCGCTGCACGGCCGGGAACCAAGCGGGAGATTATGTATGTAACCATTCACGAGACGGATAATCCTTCTGCCAGTGCGGATGCGAAAGCCCATAACGAATATTTACATCAGATCGCGGAAAGTAAGAAGCTTTCCTGGCATTATACAGTAGATGATTTAGAAATTTATCACCATATTCCCGATGATGAAATCGCCTTTAACGCTGGAGACGGGTACAAAAAAGACGGAGGTAATATAGAAGGCATTGGCATTGAAATGTGCGTCAATGCCGGAGGAGATTATGAACAGACCTTGCGAAATACCGCTAAGCTGACGGCTTACCTGCTCCGTACGTATGATTTGTCCTTGTCTCAAGTAAAAAAGCATCAGGACTTTTCCGGCAAGCAGTGCCCTTCCAAATTGATTGCCGCTGGCCGCTGGCCGGAATTCTTACAAATGGTAGAACAGGAGCTTTAATACATAAAAGCTTGAAAACTTTAACTCGACAAAGCAGAAAGCTTGTGTTATAATCAGAGCCAGGGAAATATTTCCCAAGGAAAAAACGTGTATGTTATGGAAGGAAAAGAAAACCCATGATTGTAATATTAAAGCAAAATACGCCGGAGGAAAAAATTGATCGACTCATTGAAAAATTTCAACAGAAAGGTTTGTCTGTTAACTATAGTAAGGGATATAATACAACGATTTTAGGCTTGATTGGCGAAACATCATCTGTGGATATAGAGGCCATCCAGGCATTGGATATGGTAGAGGATGTGAAACGGGTCAGCGAGCCTTACAAAGCTGTCAACCGGAAATTTCATCCGAAGGATACGGTCATTGAGGTGGCAGGCCGTAAGATCGGCGAAGGCTATTTTAACGTCTTTTCCGGCCCTTGCTCGGTGGAAAGCGAAGAACAGATTTTGATTTGTGCGGAAGCTGTTAAGAAAGCCGGCGCTTCTTTTTTGCGGGGCGGCGCATTTAAGCCCAGAACCTCTCCCTATTCCTTTCAGGGTTTAGAGGCGGACGGACTTAAGCTGCTATTGGAGGCCAAACGGCAGACTGGTATGCCCATCGTCACAGAAATTATGAGTGAAAAGCATTTGGATCTTTTTGCAGATGTCGATATCATTCAGGTAGGTTGCCCGGAATATGCAGAATTTTATGCTTCTTAAGGAATTAGGCCACAGCAAAAAGCCAATTCTTCTTAAGCGGGGCTTGTCCTCTACGGTGGAAGAGTGGTTTATGAGCGCGGAATACATTATAGCCGGAGGCAATCCCAACGTAATTCTGTGTGAGCGGGGAATCCGAACCTTTGAAACCTCGGTTCGCAATACTTTGGACATTTCCGCCATTCCCATGGCCAAGGCATGTACCCATCTGCCTATTATTGCAGATCCCAGCCATGCGGCGGGCAAGCGCTGGCTGATCCCGACCCTGTCAAAGGCAGTCATTGCCGCCGGAGCGGACGGTTTGATGATTGAAAGCCATAACAATCCGGAAAAGGCCTTGTGTGATGGTGCCCAGTCCCTGAAGCTGGAGGACTTTGATCAGATCATGCAGGATATCCGCCGCCGCGTAAAATTTGAAGGCAAAGAGCTGCAGATGGAAATTTAACAAAAGATTTTTGCAGCTCACAGAGACATGAGATGTTTATAAAAATTAAAACAATTTCATAGGAATACCACGAATCATATTTACAATTCGTGAAATTTAAAAGACTTAGCGGTAAATTTGAAAAAATTTACCGCTTTCGCAATTTTACATAGATTTTACATAAATTTAATAGGCAGAAGATATTTGGCCTTCTTTTTTTTTGCTAGTATAAATGTGAAAAATGATGGAAAAAGTAAAAAAACGTGAGGAGGTAAACTCATGAGCGAAAATTTAGAAGTGCTGTTTGGCCTGCTAGGTGGTTTGGCAGTATTTATCTTCGGCATGAATATGATGAGCGAAGGTCTGCAAAAGGCAGCCGGAGAAAAAATGAAGTACATTTTAGGGATTTTGACCAAGAATCCTATCATTGGCGTATTGGCAGGTGCGGTTGTAACTGCGGTACTCCAGAGCAGCAGTGCTACAACGGTTATGGTCATCGGCTTTGTAAGCGCTGAACTAATGGGCTTACCCCAGGCGATTTCTGTTATTTTGGGCGCTAATATAGGTACTACGATGACAGCTCAGCTGATTGCTTTTAAAATCAGTGATTTCATCTGGCCTATTGTTTTTGTTGGTTTCGTTATTTTTTTCTTTGCCAAAAAAGAAAAAACCAAAAATATTGGTCAGACTCTTTTTGCGTTTGGCCTGCTGTTTGTAGGTATTGAGACTATGAGCAGCGTCATGAAGCCATTGGCTGCCAGTCCGATCTTTACCGATCTGATCAGTCGAGTAACAGATGTACCCATTTTAGGTGTATTGGTCGGTGCAGGTATGACCTTGGTTGTCCAGAGCAGTAGTGCAACGATCGCTGTACTGCAGAACTTTGCAGCTCAGGCAGGTCCGGACGGTGTAACCAGTATCATTGGTTTGGCGGGCACCATTCCGATTTTGCTGGGCGATAATATTGGTACCACAATCACGGCTTTACTGGCCAGTGTGGGGCAGAACAAGAACGCCAAGCGGACTGCTGTTGCCCATAGCGTGTTTAATATCACCGGCAGTTTAATTTTCATTTGGATCATCCCATGGTTTGCCAAGTTTATTCAGTGGATTTCTCCCAAGGGTCCGGAGGTAGAAGTCATTGCCCGGCAGATTGCCAATGCCCATACCGCATTCAATTTTGTAAATACATTGCTGTGGCTGCCCTTTATTTGGGTGCTGGTTAAGATTGTAACATGGATCGTACCTGGCGAGGATGTTAAGGAGCCGGATGCCTGCAAGCCTCGTTTCCTGGATGATAAGATCTTTAACCAGCCGGTGTTTGCGATGCATCTGGCTTCTCAGGAGATTCTTCATTGCACAGATGTGATGGAGAAAATGATTGGCCGGATTGGAGGGGCATTATTGGTTGATGATACTGCCGCCATTGAAAAGACTTATCAAGATTGCGAAGTGATTCAGAATTTAAACCGTGATATTGTGAAATACTTATCCACGATTTTGTCAGAGGGTTATGCAACAGAAAACCAGGCGGCAGAGGTTACAAGGCTGTTGTATGTGACCAATTACATGGGACGAATAGGAGATCGATTCCGGGATCTGGCAGATGCAGCGCGAATTAAAAATGATCAGCAGTATCAGTTGTCCAAAAGTGCGTTGGAGGATCTGCGCAAGCTCTTGGAGCAGATGGAAGATATGCTGTTGCAGTCCGTTAAAGCCTTGCAATCCGGCGATCTCTATATAGCAGGTATGGTTATCGCTAAGAGTGATAGCCTGTATGATAATGAGCAGGAATTTAGCAAAAACCATGTGCGCCGCCTGCATAAGGGCGAATGTAACCCGGAATATACCAGCTTTTATACCTTCGTTATGCACAATGTGGAGCGCATTGGCAATGAATGCATCAATATTGTTCAGTCGGTTATGGAAGGCACTGCTATTACAGCAGCGCAGCCGCAGATGAAAGAATCCTAAAATATTTGCAGGCTTGCCAGTATGCTTTTGTAAATCCGTAGAAAATAAACGCCCCCTCTTGTTTGCTCGAAAGGCATGCATGTGATAAAATATGTTTATGTAGCATGGGAAACTCGGGAGGTGCCTTTCATGGAAATCAGGATTCTTCGTTATTTTTTGACCGTAGTAAGGGAAGAAAGCATCACGAAGGCTTCGGAAGTTCTGCACATTACACAGCCAACGCTTTCCCGTCAGCTTGCGCAGATGGAGGAAGAAATCGGTGTAAAGCTGTTTGACAGGGGAACAAGAAAAATCAGGTTGACAAACGAGGGGTTTCTGCTTCGCCGCCGGGCAGAAGAAATTTTGCAGCTTGTGGATCAGACGGAAAAAGAACTGGCGGAGCAGGAAGAGCAGGTGGAAGGCAAAATTTCCATCGGCTGTGGAGAAATCGCATCTGTGCAGTTTCTCTCGGAATTATTTGATTCCTTCCGCAAAAGATATCCTCATGTCAGCTTTGATCTTTTCACGGCCACAGCGGATTTGGTAAAGGAGCAGATGGATAAGGGCCTTTTGGATATTGGTTTGTTGCTTGAGCCGATTGATATGGAGAAGTACGATTTTATCCGCTTGGATATGAAAGAAAAATGGGTGGTTCTGATGCGCCCGGATGATCCATTGGCAGAGAAAGAAGCGATAACCGCAAAAGACCTGTCTGCATTACCCCTGATTCTTCCACGTCGCACAAGCGTACAGAGTGAACTGGCGAGTTGGTTTGGAGCCTATTACGACAAGCTGAATGTCGCTTTTACCAGTAATTTGAATACAAACGGCGCGATCATGGTACATAAGGGTCTGGCATATTCTCTGGTAATCGAAGGATCCATGCCATTTTGGGA
>CAZSBD010000126.1:0-4753 GCA_964605215.1 uncultured Oscillospiraceae bacterium
CAGCCGCTTGGACATCCCCGAAGAAACCGCAATCACCACAGCGTCAAATTCACTACCCTGTGCCTTATGTACCGTCATTGCGTAGGCCAGCTCCAGCTCCGATAAGGCATCGAAGGAATATTCTGCAATCCGTTCATCAAAATTGATGGTCAGGCTTTGCTGCTCCAGGGAAATTTCCAAGATTTCTCCAATATCTCCATTAAACAGACCAGTTCCCGCTTCTTCTCCCTTATACCACATAATATCATAATTATTCCGTACCTGCATCACCCGGTCGCCTTTGCGAAAAATCATATCTCCAAACCGTTTTTCCGGCTTATCCGGCGCCGGCGGATTTAAAGCTGCCTGGAGCATTTGATTTAAGCGGAAGGTGCCGGCTCCCTGTTTCCTAGCCGGAGAAAGCACCTGGATCTGGGACGGAAGCAAGCCATAATAGGAACACAGCCGGGTTTTACACAGATCCACCACCGTACGGGCCACAGCCTCCGGATCCGAACGGTGGATAATAAAGAAATCTCCGTCTTTTCCGGCAGCCATAGGCATTTCCCCATGGTTTACTCTGTGGGCATTGGTGACAATGGCACTTTGGCTGGCTTGACGAAAGATCTCATTTAAAGCAATAATAGGGACCTTGCCGGAGCCAGCCAAATCCCGCAGGAAATTACCCGGACCAACTGGCGGCAGCTGATCCGCATCTCCAACCAAAACAACCCGTGTACCCGGCCGGAGGGCCTGCAGAAGATTCTGCATCACCAAAATATCCACCATAGAGACCTCATCCACAATAATCACATCGCCGTCCAGAGGATTAGCGGCATTTCTTTTAAATACCAACTTCTCCTCTCCCGCAACATACCCCGCTTCCAATAAGCGATGGATGGTTTTCGCCTCCCTGCTGCACAAAACAGATAACCGCTTGGCCGCCCGGCCGGTAGGCGCAGCCAATACCACCTCCAGTCCCAAAGCTTCCATCACATCAATCATACCTTTTACCGTGGTGGTTTTGCCGGTACCCGGACCGCCTGTCAGAATGGCCACGCCATGTGTTGCCGCCATACGAATAGCCTTTCTTTGCAACGGAGCATACTGCAAATCATTTCCCGCTTCCAATTCGGTAATCAGTTCATCCATATCAAAATCAAAGTGATACTCCATCTGAGAAAGCCGCCATAAGTAATTGGCCAAATACTGCTCTGCGCCAAACAGCTTTTTGAGATAAACCGCCTGCTCTCCACAGATTTCTTCCTGAATGATCCGTTTGTCTGCCAAAAGCTGAGAGAAGCATTCCTGTATCTTTTCGCCCAGATCCACATCTTCCCGCTGCAACAGATTTTCCGCCGCTGCCAAAAGCTTACGCCGTGGAATAAAGGTATGTCCATTTTGCAGATTAAATTTCAATACATATAAAATACCGGCACAGATACGCTGCCCTGACAGCATAGAAAAGCCAAGCTGATCCGCAACCTCGTCAACCAGTCCAAAATCCACGTCAAATTCCGGCTCACAAAGGAGATAGGGGTTATTCTCCAACATCTGCACACTGTTACCGCCGTATTGGCTGTAAATCCGGGCAGACAGACCAATCGGCAGCTGATGATCGGCTAGATAGTCCATCAGATACCGGATTTCCGTATGCCGCAAAAACTGCTGATGGATGTTTTCCGCTTTGCGCTCGGTAATCCCTCGAATCTCTGTCAACCGATGAGATTCTCGATCTAAAACCGCAAAAGTATCTATTCCGAACCGACTCACGATTTTTTCCGCCAGCTTACGGCCGATGCCCCGAATGACGCCGCTGGCCAAATATGCCTGCATACCTTCCACGCTTTCCGGCAAAGTCCGTTCAAAAGAATCTACCGTAAACTGTTCTCCATAAGTAGGATGGACCGTCCATTCTCCATAAAGGGTCAACTGCTCTCCCGGCGCGATCTCCGGCAGGCAGCCAGTAGCCGTAACGGTTTCATCCGATTCTGTCGCAACTTTTAACACTGCATAGCCATTGGCGTCATTGCGGTAAACCACCGCCTCTGTCACACCGCTGATGCATATCCATTTTTTCTCTTCCATGTTTGACGTCCCCATAATATTGAATCTGCAGCTCCTCACAAATGCGCCGGGTGTACCTTGTCTCCGTTTCCGAATAAATGCCGGTATCTTCCAAACAAATTTCCATCGTTGGATAATAAGTGGCCTGCAGATATTTCGCCTTTTTCAACATATATTCCAGGTTTTCTGTTTTGCCATCGCCATGCAAAACCAAGCGCAGAGAGAAGTTTTTTTCCGCTTCTTCCGTATAAATCTTATCATACACAGATTTGATCAAACAAACAACCCCTATAACGCAAAGAAATGCGATCAAAATCTCCACTATAAGATCTTCCATCATGTTCCCTCCCTTATTTCATCTTATGCTAAGATAAAATAAGCGTACCTGTTATTTTGCTTTTTTCGTTTTTTTGTTTTTTGGCTCCGGCAGTTCCTTAGCGACTTCCGTAAGCAAGGTTTGTAAAAAAGAAGAATCCTCCATCCGATTGATCAGCAGCATCTTTTTCGCCCCCTCATAGGGTATTTCCAAAAGGGCATCTGGCATCAGCGCCTTGGCGCAAGGTGTTGGTTTAATCAAAAAAAGGTCATCATAAATGCCGCCAATCACTTTTCCTTGGTAGTAAAGAATGTATTCTCCCATCTTTGCCCGAAAGCTAACCTCTTCCACATCAATTTGATCTAAAACAAATTGTAAATATTCCTTTTTAGAAGCTATATTTCACATCTAATTTCTGTGGTTTTGAACAAATTTTATCATAAAAATCGATCCTTTACAAGATGCTGCCAAACGAAGAAACTTTTATCCCAACCTGCTTATATGATTATTAAAATCTTAAGATTTATGATTTTTTAGTAAATGCGGTTTGCTATGGTATATTTTCCATGGTTGTGATATAATGTTCAAACAATAAAAGAATTCCAAATTCAGGAGGGGATATAAAATGAAAAAAAAACTATGTGCTTTTTGTCTGACCTTTGCTCTGATTTTGTCTCAAATGTCTGCAATGGCAGTAGATAGCACGGATGCAAACGCTGTTGTGAATGACTCTGCAACATCCGAGGATATGGATTCTTCCACGCAGACCGAGAATCCGCAAGATACTAAGCAAGATATTGATGCGGATACCGAAACAAATTCTGTAGATTCCGCAGACGATACGGTTTCTTCTGCTTTTACGGATATGCCCACAGCGGAAGAGGATCGACTGGCTTTGGAGCATGCAATAGAAAACGGTCTGCTTCAGGGCAGCGACGGAAAGATTAATCCCAACGGTATTCTAACCCGGGCAGAACTGGCTACCGTGATGAACCGAATGCTGGGCCTGACCCAGACAGCCAATCTGAGCAGCTATACCGATGTAGATTCCGGATCCTGGTATTATGACGAAATGGCCAAGGCGGTCAAAGGCAATCTGCTTCAGGGTAGCGACAGCAAGCTGATGCCGACTAAGCAGCTTTCTAGACAGGAAACTTTTGTTGTCGTAGCCCGTGTACTTTGCCTTTCCGGCGGCACATCAGCTGACTTGGCAGCTTTCAGCGACGGCAAAGAACTGGCAAGCTGGGCCTTGGATGCCACTGGCGCACTGGCAAAATCCTATACCATTCCTACTGTCGATGGCAAGCTGGCGCCAGCAGCTCCTATGACCCGGGTACAGTTTGCCTGCTTAATGGATCATATCATTTGTAAAATGGTAAAGAGCACAGAGACTCTAGAGCATTCGGACGGCGCATTCTTCATTTGTGAGCCGGATTTGACTCTGCGCGATATGACTCTGGATCAAGATCTGGTTTTGACCCAGGCAGCAACTGGCACAACCACTTTAAATAATGTAACTGTAAATGGCCGGATCGTGATTTTGGGCGGTAGCCTGGCAGCTGAAAATTCTTCCGCTTCTCATGTAGTCATTGCCAACAGGCTTTCCAGTTTTGATGCGGACTCCTTGCTCGCTTCATCTGAAAGCACCGGTATAACCTTGGAGCTTACTCGCGAATGCCAGAACATCACCGTTTCCGGCGGCATTTCTGATTTGCATCTTTCTGCTTCTTCTGGCAGTTATACCTTGCAGAATACGCAAATTCAGGCCTTAGATATAGACGGTGATTCCAATACCCTTTTGATAGATTCTAACGCCAGCGTAAAGAATATTGCGATCAACGGTACCGAAAATACTGTAAAAATCCAAGGCAAGGCATACCATGCAGACTTAAACGGCAAATCCAACACGATTTCCGGCACTGGCGTTTTAAACGGTGCTACTCTGTCTGCCCGGGACTGTAAGGTAACCGTCCCCGGTGCTATTGTAACAGAAGATATCAATTATGGCATTGAAAACGCAAAAATCTCTCTGGAAGCTCCCGATGTAAAAGCGGGCGGTTCCTTAACGGCAAAGGTTACAATTTCCGGCGTGCCGATTTCCACTTTAACAACAGCTCAGTGGTTTGTAGACGGCGAAGAACTGACTGGCTACACCAGTCCCTACTTCCATGCCCAAAACGGTGTCACCAGCAGCATTGTGCGCAAGCTGACCTTTAAGCGGAATATGAAAACCTCCTCTGTTGTCACTTTTAAACTAACTTCCCGGAACGGTGTTGTCCGCAGTGTGACTAAGACCGTAAAGATCAACAACTATTCCAGCAGTTATTATGACAATCTGGAAAACCCGTCTTACAATGTACTTCTGGGCCAATACACCACAAAATTTTCTGC
>CAZSBD010000127.1:0-4690 GCA_964605215.1 uncultured Oscillospiraceae bacterium
GCCTGGCTATTCTTGCGATACTATCTACCGGGATCTTTTTGGGAAAAATTCCGGAAATTTATCCAGCAGCCAGAGGGATGATTGCCCTCGGCGCATTTTTATCAGCAGTATTTTCCGCGTCTTTTGCGCAGAAAAATAAAATGCTGATTGCTTTATTGTCCGGCGTAATCTTTTATCTGCTGCTGATTTTTATCAGCGCTGTTTTGGATCAGCCATGGAGCAATAAAATTGTGGGGATATGTCTGCTTTTTTCTTTGGCAGGAACCCTGTTAGGCGGTGCATGTGGTGCATTGTCTAAGACAAAAACAAAAAACAAGACAAAAAGGAGAAGTTCAAAATGAAACATATTAAGACATTGACAACATCTACTTTAAAAGCAAGTGCAGCTCACGGCGGCTGCGGCGAATGCCAGACTTCTTGTCAGTCTGCTTGCAAGACTTCCTGCACCGTTGCAAATCAGAAGTGCGAAAACCGTAAGTAAAATTTAGCGTTTGTTTTACGCAAGAAGGGGCGTGCACAAGCACGCCCCTTCTGTTGCTGTAAAAATAAATATGAGGGAAAAATATGATACATAGATATTCTTTGAAAGGAAAGAATTTTCTTTTAGATGTGAACAGTGGTGCGGTTCATGTTTTGGATGATATTTCCTATGCTGTTTCCGAATTTATTGGGAAGGGGATGTCGGAAAAATGTCCTGCAGCAATTTATCAGGCATTGCCTCAATACAGCGAAGAGCAGGTCAGGGATGCTTATGAGGAACTGCGGGAGTTGGAACAGAATGGCTATCTGTTCACGGAAGACGATTACATTGACGTTTCCAAATACATTCCCGTTGACGCACCTGTAAAGGCTTTGTGCTTGCATGTTGCCCACGATTGTAATCTGCGCTGCAAATATTGTTTTGCTTCTACTGGTGATTTTGGAACCGGACGTAAGATTATGGATTTTCAGGTGGCAAAAAAGGCTATTGATTTTGTTGTCCAAAAATCCGGTGTTCGCCGTAATATTGAAATCGATTTTTTTGGCGGTGAACCGCTGATGGCTTTTGATACCGTGAAAAAAACTGTAGATTATGCTAGAAGCTTGGAAAAAAGTATCAACAAGAAATTCCGCTTCACCATTACAACCAATGGTATTGCTCTGGATGATGAAATCACAGACTATATCAACGCTAATATGGATAATGTAGTATTGTCTTTGGATGGCCGAAAGCAGATTAACGATAATATGCGGCCTACGATTAACGGAAAGGGAAGCTATGACGTTATTGTGTCCAAGTTCCAGAAGTTGGTTCAGGAGCGGAGCTGCGACCGGGACTATTATGTGAGAGGTACCTTTACTAATCAGAATTTAGATTTTAGCGAAGATGTCCGTCATATTGCGGATTGCGGATTCGATCAGCTTTCTGTAGAGCCTGTTACACTGGAAGAGGGGATGTCATATGCTTTAACGGAAGAAGATTTGCCTGCTATCTTTGCTGAGTATGAAAAACTGTGCGATTTGATGTTGGAACGGGAGAAGGAAGGCAAGCCCTTTAATTTCTTCCACTTTATGGTAGACTTAAATCAGGGTCCCTGCGTGATCAAGCGCCTGCGGGGCTGCGGTGCCGGTTATGAATATGTAGCCATTACGCCGGATGGCGATATCTATCCTTGTCATCAGTTTGTGGGGAATACAGAATATAAGCAGGGAAATGTGCTGGAAGGCACTTTTGATGAGGAAATTGCTCGCAAATTTGCAGGTATGAATGTTTATACTCGGGAAAAATGCGGTGATTGCTGGGCGAAGTTCTATTGCAGCGGCGGCTGCTCTGCAGCCAACAATACGGCAAATCATGACCTGAATATTCCTTATGAAATGGGCTGTGAAATGGAGAGAAAACGCTTGGAGTGTGCAATCTATCTAAAAGCCTGTCAGTCTGAAATGTAAGAGATTCAGCTGGCGGACAGGTATAAATTAAAAAGCTGAGAATATGTTTGATACAGAAGTGTTTTCCTAGGAGGGGCTTATGAAGAAAAACAAAGTTCTCAGCTTTTATTTATTTTCAACATTATATAGAACACCGGAGTTTATTTTTTTAACAGGTATTATGATTTGCGGCATTTTAGCCGGTAGTTTTACCGGTCTGCATATTACAGATTCTTCCGGGCAATATATTGCTAAGCTTTCTGAATACGTTTATGCTGCTGCTGGCAAAGAGGCGTCTTTGATGCAGATTTTATGGAATGCTGGCGGAGATTTTTTGTACATTGGTTTCTTGCTGATTTTTTCCTGCTTCTGGCGGAATGCATATTTAACGGGGCTTCAGATTGCAGGAAAAGGTTTTATGCTTTCTTTCACTATTTGCGCACTTGTCGGTTACCAAGGAGGGCGCAGCATTCTTTTTTCTGTTTTTTATGCAGCGTTACCCGGAGTTTTTCTTTTGCCCGCGATTCTGCATTTGGGTGCCATTGGTTTGATTGCGTCTGCAAAGGGTAAGGGAGGACGGATGCGACAGCTTTCATGCTACAGAAAAGAGATTTTGATTTCACTTTTATTTATTTGTTTAGCCAATGGAATCAAAGGCATGTGTATTTATGGGACAGCTCTGTTGCATGGAAATCAATTTTCGTTTTTCAAATAACAAGAGATATGGTATAGTAAGGACATGGAAAAAGATATTAGTAGAATACTTTTGGACAATAGTCAAAAAAGTGGACAAGCAAAATTGCTGAAGAAAACGGCTTTGGCCTGATTAGGGGAAAGCCATGGTTATGGGAGTGGGGTCTGACAGAGTTATAAAGCCTGCAATATAGCTCATAAGACTCTGCTTCAACTGCTCAACGGTCTGGTAGAGAGTGTGAAAGTTTTTCTGTAAAATTGTAAAATAATAAGGTTCTTCTATAAAGAATAAAATCATAGGAGAGCCTTTTATTATGGCAAAACAAAGGAAACCTGTACACAGAGTATAAATGACAGAAGGGAAGTGAAATATCATTCATCAGCTTTTGGAGGAATATGATATCCAAACAGGACGGTTATAATCACTTTTTGCAGACAAACAGCAAGTACGCCGCGCACAAAGGCGAACAATCTGCAAGGTGAAAAAACAAAGAGTGACGATATCTATGTTGGCAGCTATCCGCTGGATACGAGGATTTTAACGGTGAAGAATTCCTTTTTGGCGGAACAGGCTTGGAGCGCGAGAACGGCAACAGACTTACCGTTACTTATACGCTGAAAGCCACATCTGGATCACCTTGATCTGGATTCATGGCAGTGAGGAATCTACGATTGCAGACACGGACGGCAACGGAACCTATGAAATTACATTGGAATCCGAGGATAATTACATTGTTTCAAATTCTGTAATAAAATCTGTTTTGAAAAGACTTGATATCACTGGAAATGATATCCATATAAAGCTTTTGCTATTACCAGAGTCATTGCTGCAATCAGCGGAGCTGTACAGATACGAACATAAGATTCGCTGTTGGTCAAAAGGGTCGGAATTTGACTTTATCTGTCTATTTGTTGTCAGAAGCTGGGATCTTTTTTGATTCACCCTGAATTTTTGCGGAAATTCAAAAGAATTCCTTGAAATTTGCGCTGTTTTCTTTTATAATGAAGACATTGTAAACTAGGGAGAAATATTTATGACAAAATCAGATTTTATTACGATGGTTGCAGATAAGGCATCCATTTCTAAAAAAGATGCAGAGGTTGCTCTGAACGCTGTAATTGCGTCTCTGGAAGAAGTTCTGGTTACAGATGAAAAGATCAAGTTTGTTGGTTTTGGATCCTTTGAGGTCAAGAAGAGAGCTGCCAGAACCGGCCGCAATCCCAGAACCAAAGAGATTATGGAAATTAAAGAAGCTAATGTTCCGGTATTCAAGCCCGGCAAAACATTAAAGGAAAAAATGAATGCAAATGGGTAAGTACTTGGGTACTTACCTATTTTACTTTCTGCAAGGTAGAAAGGACGGGAGACAGTAACTTGAAATATATGGTGATTGACGGCAACAGTATACTGAACCGGGCATTTTACGGAGTACGTCTGTTGTCAAATCATGAGGGATTATATACCAATGGCATTTATGGCTTTTTATCCACCTATTTTAAACTGATTGAAGAAGAAGCACCCGATCGAATTGTTGTCTGCTTTGATAAAAAGGAAAAAACCTTTCGCCACAAAATGTATGATGGCTATAAGGCCCAGCGCAAGGGTATGCCAGATGAGTTGGCAGTGCAATTACCGGTTTTAAAAGAGGTGCTGGATAAAATGGGTGTGGCTCGCTGTGAGCTGGCAGGCTTTGAAGCAGATGATCTGCTGGGCACCATTTCTCAAAAGACGGAAGAAAGCGAAGATATCTGTGTGCTGGTTACAGGAGATAAGGATAGTTTGCAGCTGATCGGAGAGCATACAATTGTCAAGCTGGTGGTTACCCGAATGGGACAGACCACCACGAAAAATTATGATCCCGCTTTATTTGAGGAAGAGTATGGCTTTGTTCCCCATGGAATGATCGATCTTAAAGCCCTGATGGGGGATGCTTCTGACAATATTCCCGGTGTTACCGGCATTGGAGAAAAAACAGCCAAAGCCCTAATTCAGGAATTTGGTACAATGGATGCCGTTTATGAAAATTTGCAAAGTCCTTCTATTAAACCGGGTGTACGGAAAAAACTGGAGGCCGGGCGGGAGCAGGCG
>CAZSBD010000128.1:0-4598 GCA_964605215.1 uncultured Oscillospiraceae bacterium
CCTGATCGATGAGGCCCTGGAAGGGCATTCCCATGGAAATGCAATGGTATCTGCGATTACCGGACAGAATCCTGATGCAAAGATCCTGTCGGTAAGGGTTATAGGAAATAATGGGCGGGGGACTGTTTCCGCAATCGTCGCAGGCATGGAATATGCCATGGAACACGGCGCGTCCATTATTAACTTGTCCCTGTCATCGAAAAAGAACCTGGTGAATGCGGTATTGGAAGCTGAGATCCAGAAGGCAGTTTCCATGGGGATCCTTGTAGTTGGTGCCGCGGGAAATAATAGTGCTGACGTCATGGATTATATGCCGGGGTCCGTAGAGGAAGCTTATATTGTCGGCGCCTGTAATGAGAGCGGTGTCCGTATTTCTTCTTCAAACTATGGAACAACGGTGGATTATAACGTGATCGCCGGCACCACATCAGAAGCTGCCGCAAAATTCAGCGGTTGTGTTTCTTTGGCGGGAATAGATGCGGTCAAGGTAAATGAGGGCATTGTGTATGCGACAGACTATGTGGCGGTGACTCCGGATGATGAAGAAACAGAAAAACCGGAGACAGAGGATGACAGTTTTACGGAGGATGAACTGACGGACATGGCCGGTGAGGAAGAGGCCGGAATATATCCGGGAAAAGGCTGTTCTATTTCACAGACCCATAAAATCTGGACCAGAGACACCGGATATGATTTTACCGCTTATAATCCGTACCGTGATGATGAAAACGTATCGGTAGCCTGCATCAGTGATATCCCGGAATCTGCCGGAAAAAATGGGGAAAAGGTTCAGGCAGAATATACCTGTTCCCTCAAAGATGATGAGAGCTACAAGTGGAACCTGTTTGTGACTTTTGAATATACGGATGACAGAAGCCTTGTAACGGAGGGATCTTCCATGCTGGAGCAGCTGATGCCGTCAGTGGTAAATCAGGAGAGGAATGCCGGCTTTGGCGGCATTATTCCGGAGTATATGGGAGTAACCGTAGCAGGAAGGGAATTTACGGTCCTGAAGGATGATGGGGATTTTGATGTGTATGGCCTTCTGATTGATTACAATCCGGAGACTTTTAAAGTGAACAACCTTGCAGATGACGGAGGGTTTGATGTCACCAGGCCGGGGACTTATACCGTTACTTATGAAATGTCCTATTTCCTTTATCCGGATTATACCTGGTACGTTGCCAACAAAGTAAATGTTGTGGAAAGGGAAAGCCTTGATCCGGGAATCTATCTGACTTCTTCAGAATCAACGCTCATGTTCCGTAAAAGCACGGACAGCTATTACAGCGGCTATGGCGATTTGGTAAAGGTGGAGTCTTCTGACGAAATACTTACCATCACCTGCATTGACCCGGATTATGAAGTGGCGTTTTCATCCTCATCTGAACTGGTAACTTCTGATATCTGTGAGCTGACAGATCATGAAGACGGTACAAAGAATCTGGCCATATCGGTTCCGGAAGGATTGTCAGAACCAGTGATCCTATCCATGTACCGTCCGGGATATCAGTCGGCAAAGTTCTTTACAGGCGGAGGCTGGGCAGACGGAGAGGACTTTAATATTGAAGAATTTGCAGTGGACCAGTTGTCAGATACAGATGTGGAACATCTTGAAGATACCGTTCTTGGAAAGGTAGACGAAGACGATGATGAATATATGGAAATCGCGGCGACATGGACAACTGTTGAAAGTAAAAACATCAGCGGACGTGTCACAACCGGTTCTGCAAATACCACGAATAATTCGTGGGTGTCAGGAAGAGTGGGAGGCTGCAATACAGGTACCGCGCAGGTTTCTGAAAAACGCGACACAATAGACGCCTGGATCACAGAGAAAGGATATGACATTGATTCCAAGGATCTGACCAATTTCAATATCAGCTGCTCCAGCGGCCATGATTATCTTGGACTCTGGCCGAACAGCTCCTATAATACGACGTTTCAATGCTACATCCAGAAAAACGGTGATGATTACCGGTTAAGGATTACCTGCAGCCTGCATCCTGGCAGCGACAGCCATGGTAACTATCAGAGCTTTTATGGATCAAAGACATACTCATCTTTGACGAATGGGGCAAGATTAAGGGTCTATAAACGTTTTGCGTATCCCGATTTTATGGATGTAAACCCCAATAAGTATGGTTATCTGAAAACGACCTTTGCAATTTATCCGTCATCCGCTTATAACACGGTCACAAAAATGCTTGATACGACGGTAACACCGGCAGGGACGATCGTCCTGAATGACAAAGAGGATGATACCGTTTACGGGGATTCTGATATTTTGGACCCCGGAACTTATTATGTTGTGGAAACGAGACGTATTGCAGGTTGTACGCAGAATACAGACATTTATGGACCTGTAGTCATTACGGAGACTGACAGCGGTGTAGTGAAACTTCATGAGAAGGTGAATAATGCTGACTATTCGTCCATGGCATCGAACAACTGGATCTACAACTATCCTATGTATTTTAATGGGAAAATCCTGACGAAAACAGATGATTCCGGCTTACCGGTAGAAGGTGCGGTCTATAAAGTTGAATACAGTATTGAAACGAGTGCGGACGCGTTTTCACCAATCAGAACGTGGTATTTCAAAACAGATGCAAATGGAATCCTGTCTTATGACTATGAGCATTATGTATCGTCATTTACTTATAACGGCAAGAACTATCAGAGTGACGCAATAATTGAAAATCCTGGGAAGACAATGGCTATGCTTCCATTTGGATTTGTGCGCATGAAGGAAATCATGCCGCCTTCCGATATTTATGATGTGGATTCAAATACCTATACCATTGAACTGGTCGCGCAGAAGGATGCCGCCGGGGCATATACCATACGCAAACTTGCTGTAAAAGGGAATATTCCAACCTCTGTTGACAAGCTGCGTTATTGGAAACTGACTGTTGAAAAAGCCTCAAAGGCGAGTACGGAGGTGTTAGGGCTGAACTCTTACAGTCTTGCGGGCGCCACGTTCGGTGTATTTTCTGACCAGGCATGTACAAAACTTGTACAGCTTTATTCTGATGAAAAACTGACAGCAAAGGTAGCCGACAATGTTTTTCGGACAGACGCCTCCGGGAAATCACCGGTTTACTATCTGAAGGCAGGCTCTGGAACTGAGACCTATTATGTCAAAGAATTGAAGGCTCCGGACGGCCATCAGCTTGTCACGGGCGCTGTACCGGTAACTGTCACAATGCCGACAGATGCCTTGCAGTTAAAAACAGCTTTTTTTACAGAAGGTTTCAGTGAACCATATGATTTTATGGAGTTAGATGCTCTGGTAGAAAAACTTTCCATGCATGGACATCCTGTACAGGGAGTTGTATTCAAAGTCTGCTATTATGATGATTCTTCTCCAAACGCGGGACAGAGGAAAAAGACCTGGTATCTGGTGTCCGATGAACAGGGAAAGGTTTATATGGATCAGCAGTATGTGTATGACGGGGACGCGTCTATGAAGAGCGATTCTTTTTATACAGACCCTTCATCCGGGAAAATCATCCTTCCAATCGGGGGATATGTAACCATGCAGGAGATAAAAGCGCCGGCGCAATACCAGATTGATGATACCGTTCATGGATTTACCACAAAGAACCAGAAGGTGACAGTGAAAAGGTTGTATAACGACATGATTCCGGGAAAAATCCGCCTTAAAAAATATGACCAAACCGGAGCAAAGCCGCTGGAAGGAGTTCAGTTTGAGCTGAAATTTGTGAAAGCCGCACAGAAAGATACAGATTTGGCGACCACATATAGCAGACTGTTAAATGAGGGTGAAACAAAGATCCTGACAACAGATAAAAATGGAGAAATTACTTTTGATAATCTTGACCAGGGAACTTATGAGATCACGGAAGTGAAAACAGTATCTGGACAGACATTGTTAAAGGAAAAAATCACAGTAGAACTGCCGATCACTATGACCAAAGCAGAAGCGGAGGAATACGGAAATGTGGACTTCACAAGCGCAAAGGAAGACGTTGGATATACAGACAAATGGTTCTTCTATGACTGTTTATATGAGATTACCAATGAACCCCAGTTCCATCTTCCGCAGACAGGCGGGTTTGGCGGCTGGAAATATGGGTTTGTCGGATTTGCCGTAATGTTTTTGGCGGGAGGAATCCTTGTGTTTGGGAGAAAAAAGAAAAAACTGGCAGTTTAGATAAAGAAAAACCTGCGGCAGATTATTTTGCCGTTTTGAATCAGCAGAAAATTTTCATGAGAGGAGATTCAGATGAAACGGATCAGGGCACCCTGCGTGCCAGTCAGAAGTGAATAAAACAATAAAGTGCAAATACAGAACGTTTCAGCCCAGCCGGATTTTGGGGCCTGTTCATAAAAAGGTAAGGCTAATATCTACGGTACAAATGGCTGGAAGGCATGCTGTGCAAAACATATAAGAAAGTTGAGAGGAGATCATAATTATGGCAAAAACAGTAAATGGAACAGTGAAATGGTTTAGTGCAAGAAAGGGCTACGGCTTTATTACCGACGCGGAGGGGGTCGATTACTTTGCGCATTTTTCCCAGATCCAGCAGGAGGGCTTTAAGAAGCTGGCAGCAGGGCAGCGGGTGCTCTTT
>CAZSBD010000129.1:0-4543 GCA_964605215.1 uncultured Oscillospiraceae bacterium
CTGGAATTTACGCAGCCGATCCCGAAATACCCAGCAACCCATCAGGCTGACCCATACCGGGCTCATAAACATCAGCACTGTGGCCGGCCCCATGGGAATTCGCTGCACGGATAAATTATAAGTCAAAAAGCTGACGCTGTAAGCCAGCGCGCCATAAACCAGAGCGACTCCCAAGCCCCTGCCGTCTGTTCTTAAAATAGACGGACGGCGGACGCCGTAAAAAAACACGGAGCCTATCCCAGCCAACACACAGCGAAAAAAGGAAATCTCCCCATTGGACAACCCTGCCGCTGTCAGCCTGCGCACCAACAAACCCATCATGCCCCACAAACAGGCGGCTGTCAGCGCCAGGAAAACGCCTTTTTGGGCATCCTGTTTTATTTTCTCTGTTTGTCCCATCTTTATCCAACTCAGAACTTATTTTGCCTTTTTATCCGCCAGCAGCGGCTTGATGGATTTATAGATCTTTCCTGCTATATCGCTGCCGTAGGTCTTGACCATGGCTTTGTTGAGCCCCTGCTTGTTTTGTATTTGGTCACATATTTCCAAACCGTCTGAGCCTTATCCGGGTATACGATCATACCCAGAATGGTTTCAAACAGGCTGTCTGTTTCAGGTTCGGAAGCCCTGGACACTTTCTTGCCCCGGCGGCGACCGCCTGCCTGGACTGCTTTCGCCGACTGCGCCCTATGAGACTTGGGCTTTTCCTCTATCTGAACGGGAGCTTCCCCTGTTTCTGCCGCTTTTTCCTCTGGAGAACACAGATCTACCGTTTCCGGCGGCACTCCCCTTTTTCTTGTGTTTATTATACCACAATGGGAATAAAAAGACGATAGATTTTCCCCGTTTTTTGCAGGTTTTTTCTTCTTTTCTTGCTAAAAACCAAAAACACACCCTGCTTGCAGCAAATACTGTCAAACAGAATGTGTTTTTATTCCTAAGTGCTGAATCATCACTTCAGCAAGCTGACGCCCAAGGTAGAAAGATCATGGAATATGGTGTGATATCCGCGATTTCCCGGGAAATAGCTCCGCCGTCACGGATCGTGATTCTGGCATTGGCGGCTACCATGGAAGGAGCCGTCATAGATGGTGCTGCCTATTCAGCTGTCAGCTTGGATGTATGTTAAAAAGTAGACGGGGAAGGAAGATGAAAATGTCAAACAAAAAAACAGTTCAACCCGAATGGAGAATGCAAGAAAACGATCTTATCCCTTTATCAATCAGGGAAAACCTGCTCCCGGATTCAGAAGGAATAGAATCCTCATCCCTAGGATTTCCACCCTGACAGGGAGCCTGATTTTATAGTGTGAATATGCGCCTTAATTGCAGAAAAATTTGTGCATCCTGATCTATTATCTGTTGAAAAAGAAAACAGTGTGAGCTTATTGCTTTTTCTCGCGAAAAATAGTTCTGAATATAAGGCGGACGAGGGGACCGCAGTAGAACATCTGATAGAAAATCGCCATTGGGAAATTCATTGCCCAGATCTGGATCCACATGCCAAAGGTTTTCAAATCCTTGAACAGCAGCATCGCGATCAGGCTCATAACCGGGCACATGATGCAGCAAATGCAGATGGACATCATATATGTAATAAACTGCGGTCTATCCGTAGGCTTCACAACCATAAATGCCAGCTTTGCAGCCAGCTTGCCAACAATGAAAAACTCAAGAATAAAAGCAATCGGGGCCATAATGGGAAGTTCATGCAGAGCGGCAAAAAAAGTCTCGCCGGTGACGCCGCCCATATTTAAGGCAACGTTATATACAATCATTCCGTAAACCATAATGGTTGCCATAATAGCGGTAAAGACTACATTCTGAAATTTATTTTTCGGCATAAAAAAATCCTCCTGTTTGATCATCCAATTTATGTGTTGTTCGTTATCATCCAGGCGGATTGTGCGTTTCCAATTAAACCATATTTAATTTTTTATTATTTTAACATATTTATCCATATTGTGCAAGTGTAAATTTACAGCTACTCAGGTTTCTGGATATATACTAAAAAAGCGGACAAGAGAAAAAGGCGAAAGGAGCAAACATATGTCCGCGAAAAACAAACCAACAAAGTACACAGAAGAATTCAAAAAAAACATCGTATCCCTGTACCAATTCGGCAAAACCCCAAATACAAAAGGAATACGGCGTTTCCTCGTCAACTCTGTCCAACTGGATCCGGAAGTATTCCCAGGTGAAGATCGACGATGACGCCATTCTTTCCGAGCAGCAGATCAAAGCGCTCCAGAAGCGAAACGCGGAACCGGAAGAGGAGCATGGCACCTTATAAATCGAGGGCTGCAAGGCATAAAACATAAAAAATGACCGATCATCCCGGCATCCCTCCATGAAAATTGATGGGGGAAATTGGAATAATCGGTCAAATCTAGTGCGACGCAGATAAAATGGCAAAACTGTCCCTCGCACGAATCAAGTTTCTGCAATGACTATTTACTTTTTCAAAAGGATCGTCTGCCTGCTGTCTGTGGTCAGCTTCCTGTCCGCAGATCCTCCAGCCGGCAGGTCAGGACGGCTACAGCGCTGTCGCCCAAGCTTTCGATGTCTTCCAGCGCCTCGTCCCAGAAGGACGGGCTTGATATGGGTTTGAACAGTCCGTCTTTCCATATTTATCTACCTCGCTCCGCTGTGGGGTCATAGCTGCCGTTGGCGTATTTTTTCCGTTTACAATTTCCCGCGCAGACTGGACAGCCGCATTTCTTCTCTCCTGTTCTGGAGTAAATCGCGGCCCGCCAGACATGGCCGTCCGGGCACTGCCACCATACCTTTTTACGGCTCCCCACCGTCACCATTTCCGGCGTAAGCGCCCCGTTGAGGGACGGGTACCATTGGGCAGCCACCTTTGGGTCTAAAGTGGCCAGATCGTTGAAGCCCGCCAGCACCTTCCGCCCCGCGCAGTAGGGGCAGCCGCTGCCATTCGTCGTTCGTGCCCCCACCGCCGCCGCATAGGTATGCCCCAGAGGACATAGCCACCAGACCTTTCGGTTGCTGTATGGCGTTAGTTGTTCCGGCGTCAGCGCCCCGTTTCGGGTGGGATGCCACTGTTCAGAGATGGCCGGGAACAGACTGGCAAGGTCGTTTTCACCGGGAATGACGGCTTTGCCCGCGCACACTGGACAGCCCGTGCCGGCGGCGCGGGAGGATACCGCCGCCTGCCACTCATGGCCCCTGTCACAGCGCCACCAGACCTTTCTCCGCGTTCCGGCCACCACATCGCGGGGCGTCAGGCTTCCGTTTTTGACGGGGTGCCACTGACGAACCAGCTCCGGGTGGGTGGAGGCAAGATCGTTGACGCCGGGCAGGAGCATCCGGTTGGCACAGACAGGACAGCCTGTGCCACTTATGGACCGGGACTTCACCGATGCCCGCCACTCATGGCCTCTGTCACACACCCACCACGCCATGTGGTGGCTGCCCAGCGGGATGTCCGCCGGGGTCACGCCGCTGTTTTTCGTCGGGTGCCACTGCGCGGCCAGATCAGGGCGCTGGGTGGCCAGGTCGTTTGCCCCCGGCCACGCCATCTTCCCGGCGCAGTAGGGGCAGCCGCTTCCCGCCGTGCGGGTATAGACTGCGGTCTGCCACTTGTGGCCCTTTTTACAGCGCCACCAGACCTTTGTCTTGCTGCCGTAGGACACGCTGCGGGGCGTCAAGCTCCCGTTTTTCGAATCGTCCCACTCCTCCAGAAGCTCCAGACGCTGTTCCCCTGTGCAAAAGTCCTGGAGACTTTGTTTCATGCGTTCACCCTCCCTGTTCTCATTCCGCCGCCTCACAGCGCACGGTCAGGCGGTCCTTTTCGTCCTCTGTGCAGGTAAAAAGGGTCAGCGGGTACTCGCCCGAGACCATTTCCTCCACGGCGGAGGGCGGCAGGATACAGATCTCTGCCACCACATAGCGCACCGTCTGCCCGTCTGCCCCGTTAAAGGACAGTTCCGCTCCGACAGAAAGCTCCTTCAGATGCCCGAAGAAGCCGGGATAGTTGTGGGCGGCAAGTACCATGTTCTCTGTTTCTATGGAGCCATAGTACCGGCAGGGGGATACCGTCAGCTTTTCGTCGCTCCAGTCGCTCATAATGGGTAGCTCCCGGTCAATCTCCGGAATGGTGAGATAGCCGATGTATTGATACCCGCCGATCTCCACGGTGGGCATATCCGAAGCGGTCACGCTGAAGTCCCCGGTCACGATCCGCGCTTTCAGTTCGGTCAGTATGTCCGCTGCCGCACGGGCCGCCCGCACGGGCTGCGTACCCAAGGAAAGCCCGATAATCAGCAGCGCGATCCCCGCCAGCAGAAATAGAGCAGACAGATCGTACCGTTTCTTTTTCCGCATTGTCATCGCTTCGTTTCCTTTCCTACTTGCGGAAAAAGGGGGCCGAAGTCCCCTTTTCCCTTATGTTTTGTTATTCCGCCAGATTACGGTACAGGGGGTGTATCCTGATTTCTCATCCTGGGATTAAGGTTTTATTCTAGCCCTGCCCAGTTCTCTGTACCGTTCTGTTCCGTGTAGCTGTGTGCGTTAGTCGCCTC
>CAZSBD010000130.1:0-378 GCA_964605215.1 uncultured Oscillospiraceae bacterium
CATCTTCCCCGATGATTTTCCAGTGAATATTGCCAATCCCATGGATCTAAAGCATTTAAAGCAATTGTTTCCGGGAAAAGAACTGTATTTGGCTGTCGGTGCGGATGTGGTGCAAAACGCCTCCTCTTATCGCGGTGAAAAAACCGAGCATTCCGTACAGACCTTAAATCATATCATATTCAATCGGCTGGGCAGCACCTGTCAATACGATCAGGTTATCAGCGGTAAGATCCTGCAGTTGGCTCTGCCGGAAGAACTGACGGATATCAGCTCCACTAAAATTCGTAATAACGTTGACTGCAATCGCGACATTTCCAATTTGATCCATCCGGTCGCGCAGAATTTTATTTACGAAAACAATCTGTATCTGCGTGAGCC
>CAZSBD010000130.1:388-4543 GCA_964605215.1 uncultured Oscillospiraceae bacterium
ATTTTGGGCGGCAAAGACGTTTATTTTGAAACCAAATCCCACTGGTCAGAGGAAGAACTGACTAAAATGTCATCTCTTTTACAGGTTTCCTGCGCGCATTCTGAGCATGTCATTCGGGAACTTCATCAGGAAAACGTAATCATTTCGCAGCTGTCGGATCATCGCTATTTTGATCAGATTTCCGGCTTGGTTGTGGCAAAGCCTTTAAATACCAAAGAACTTTACAGTGAGTTCCGCAACACCAAAGTGGTCAATTACATTCGGGAAAATACCTCCGGCAAGATTATTCTGATTTGCGGTATTTTCATCTTCGGCAATTCAGATATTCGGGAACGGAACCAGCTGCTTTTGACGGAAATGATCGCCTGGGCGTTGGAAAACGATTTCACATATTGCATTTACAGCCCCAATGGTTTTGCGCCGGATCCCAACAATGTGGAACTTCTCATTCGACAGGGTTTCATGCCTTTGCCAGAAGCCAATGATAAAGAGCGTCCCGTTTATGTTGTGGATATGAAGCAGCCCATTGCTTTGATGAAAAATATTGCTACCTCCCTTAAGGCTCCTTTTCATGAAAATCCCCATATGCTGGATGTCATTGACCGGTGCCATGAAAAGCTGCAGCGTGCCATGACCCGATTGTATCCCGGCAATTTGGTTCTGAGCTTTAATTCATCGGTGATGCATAATCAACTGGTTAATCTGATCACCCAGGCCAATATGGTTCCCAGTGAACCGTTGAAGATTCGCAAGCTTGGCAGAAATATGTGCGTTCCTTTTGGAAAGATTCTTCGTGGCGTTGCAGTCCCCAACACAGTTACCAAGACTCTTCACACAGAAAAGGTGTTCCAGCCGGATATGCGAAATTTCTCCATTATGGAGTATCCCAATTATTCACCTTTGGTCAATCAGATCCGTACCATTCATTCCTTCCATCGGGATGTCATTCTGGTGGATGATTTCCTGCATAAAGGTTACCGGATGCGTGAGCTGGATCCCATTTTTAAAAATGAAGGGGTTAACATCGATCGTCTGGTGGTAGGTATTATGTCCGGCCGTGGCCGGGATTTGATGGAGATCCAGGGAAGAAATGTAGAATGCGTTTATTACATGCCAAATTTGAAAGCGTGGTTTGTAGAATCTTCTATTTATCCCTTTATTGGTGGCGACACCTTGGATCGGCCAGTAAAAATGAAGGCCAATCTGCTGAATTCCATCAATATGGTTCTGCCCTATGTGGTACCGGGCTTTATTCGGGATGCTTCTAGAAAATCCATTTATCACCTTTCCACCGTTTGCCTGGAAAATGCAAAGGAGATTATGGTGACACTGGAGGAGGAATACCAGCTTTTATTTGAACGCAAACTGACCCTGAACCGTCTGAGCGAGGCTGTTATTTCGCCTTGTTGTCCGGACAATGGCCCCAGCATGCATTACGATTATCATTTGGCACCGTCCACATATATTGCAGAAGATCAGGAACGCTTGATTCGTTTGGAGGGAATGATTTTATGACACACTGCACTGTAAACCGCGATCCTCAAAAATCAAAGGGTTGCTTTGCCGCCACTCATACGGCTATGCTTTCCGGTGAAGAAAGCCTGGAATGGTTTAATTCCCATAAAATCTTCGGCAGCTTTATGCCGGAGCCCATTCCTTGCTTCAATTCCGCCTGGGGCAGTGACGAAGAATGCCGGGAACGTCTGGCAGTGCTGTGCGCCCCCAGGAAAAAACGGGTGCATTTGCTGGCATTGGGTGATGTAGGCAGTACCGTTTTGATGGGTCTTAAATTGCTGGGCGGTGATGTGATTTCCAAAATTGGTATTTTGGATCTTAATGAAAACGTGTGCAAGCGATATGAATATGAAATGAATCAAATCGCCTGGCCATGGGAATATGACCGGCTGCCCGAGGTAGAAGTGGTAACGCCGGAAAATACCTTTAACTGCGATGTTTTTGTATTCTGTGCCTCCAAGGGCGTTCCGCCAGTGGGACAGGAGGGAAAAGATGTCCGCATGGTTCAGCTGGAGGGAAATAAAAAGGTCATTGCCGGTTTTGCTGCAAAAGCAGCAAAATCCGGTTACCGGGGTCTGTTTGCCGTGGTTAGTGACCCGGTAGATCCGCTGTGTAAAGCTGTTTTCCTTGCCGGGGAAGGAAAACTTTGGCCGGAGCAGATTCAGGGCTATGGCTTGGGCGTTATGAATGCGCGGGCTGCCTATTTTGCAAAGCGGGATTCCCGCTTTGCCTCCTTTTTGACAGAGGGGCGGGCTTTCGGCCCTCACGGTCAGGATCTGGTCATTGCCAACAGCATTGCGCATTATGATGACGCTTTGTCACGGGAGTTGACCCAGCTGGCGGTCACCGCCAATCTGAAAACCAGAGAAACCGGTTTTAAGCCTTATTTGGCGCCAGCAATTTCTTCCGCGGCTATGTCTTTGATCTTGACCATGGAACAGAAATGGCATTATGGTTCTGTATTTATGGGTGGCACTTATATGGGTTGCAAAAACCGATTTAGTTCGGCTGGTGTGATGATAGAAACTCTGCCTATGCCAAAGGCTCTGTACCAGCGCCTAGAGCAGGCTTATCGAAATTTGGAGGCGATTGATTCATGTCGTTAATTGTAGTTAGGCCTGCTTGTGAAGAAAAACGCAAGACCAAACGCTTATCCGCCACCTTGGAATATGCTCTTTCCGGTGTAGAATACACCCAGATCTCTGATCTGCAGGATTTTCATTCCCTACAGGGGAAACGGATCTTATTTGCCATCACCCAGGGGGATTCCGGGATCAATCTGGAATATTTCCGTTTTTTAAAGCAGATGCGGCTGCATCCGGATATGCTGGAAAACAGCATTGGCGGTGTAATCGTAGATGGAAATCTGGAGCTTTACACCAAAGCCATTGGCCGAGATTTGGTATTTACCGCAAACTCCTGCGGCTGTCTGTTTCCTGGCCGGCCTTTTGTGGAAGGCACTGGTTCTTTAAAAAACTTTAATATTCAGGCGAAGGTCAACCATATTGACAATCTAACGGCATATTTTCAGGAAACCAGAAGACTGGTGCAGAGGATTGTAAATTTCCAGCTGCCTCAGCGGGAAAAGCCCCATCTTTTGGTGCTCCATTCCAGTCGGGCCAAAATTTCCAATACCTATGCCTTATGGGAACGGATAAAGGAAATGCTGGGAGACAGCATTACCATAAAAGAAATTTCTCTGCGGAATGGTACAGTTTGGGACTGTGCCGGATGCTCTTATACAACCTGTATGCACTTTGGAGAGACCGGCAACTGCTTTTATGGCGGACCTATGGTGGAGCAGGTTTATCCCGCTCTTAAGCGTTGTGATGGCCTTTTGATGCTGTGTCCCAACTATAACGATGCCATCAGCGCCAATTTAAGCGCCGCCATCAATCGGTTTACCGCCCTTTATCGCAAGGAGCCGTTTTTTGATAAGTGTATGTTCGGCATTGTGGTCAGCGGCTACAGCGGCAGCGATCTTCTTTGCGGCCAGCTAATCAGTGCGCTGAATATGAATAAATCTTTTATTTTGCCCGGCCGTTTTGCTATGCTGGAAACAGCAAATGACGCAGGAACAATTTTTCTCCATAACGAGGGGATTGAAGAACGGGCAGCCCAGTTTGCCGAAAATATCCGTCAAAGCCTGAAAGGGAAGACCATAGGCTGATTTTATCTATTATTTTTCAGGATCTTGTGTTACAATATAGAAATATAAAACAATTAACGGATGGATTTTATATGAATTTATGTGATATTCGAGAGATTAAAAGCATTTTACAACGGCATGGATTTCATTTTTCCAAAGCTTTGGGACAAAACTTCCTGACAGCTGATTGGGTGCCGCAAAAGATTGCGGAAATGTGCGGCGTGGATCAGGACAGTTGTATTTTAGAAGTAGGCCCAGGTATCGGATGCTTGACACAGGAGCTTGCCAAACGGGCGAGGCAGGTAGCCTCGGTGGAAATTGATAAAAGCCTGCTGCCTATCCTGGAGGAAACGATGGCTCCCTGGGATAATGTAGCGATCATCTCCGGTGATATTCTAAAAACAGATATCCCGGCTCTTTGCCGGGAAAAATTTGGCGAAGCTGGTGAGCGGAGAGTTTACGCCTGTGCCAATTTGCCCTACTACATTACT
>CAZSBD010000131.1:0-4537 GCA_964605215.1 uncultured Oscillospiraceae bacterium
ATGCTCAAACAGGCAGGCACTTTTCGTGCAAACCAGGTGGTAGAAGAGCGTGTTATGGACAGCAACGATCTGGAAAGAGAGCGGGGGATTACCATCCTGGCCAAAAACACCGCGATTCATTATAAAGATACAAAGATCAATATTGTAGATACCCCTGGCCATGCAGACTTTTCCGGCGAAGTTGAAAGAATCCTCAAAATGGTAGACGGCGTACTGCTGCTGGTAGATGCGGCAGAAGGGCCTATGCCCCAGACCCGCTTTGTATTACAAAAGGCGCTGGAGTTTGGTCATAAGATCATCATCGTAGTCAATAAGATTGACCGGCCGGATGCCCGTTTGTCAGAAATCGGCGATGAGGTTTTGGAGCTTCTTTTGAATCTGGATGCCAACGATGAGCAGATCGACAGTCCGATCCTCTATTGCTCTGGACGTGATGGTACTGCCTCCTATTCTCCCAATACATCTGGCGAGGATCTAGTTCCTCTGTTTGAAACCATTCTTTCCCACATTCCGGCTCCGCATGTAGATACAGAAGGCGAGACTCAAATGCTGGTTTCTTCCATCGACTATAATGAATATGTAGGCCGAATCGCCATTGGCCGTATCGAACGGGGACAGATGAAGGCGGGTCAAGAGGCGGTTGTTTGCGATTATCACAATCGCACAAAGCCTTATAAAGCCAAGATTGTAAATCTTTATACCATTGAAAGCCTGGGTCGGGTAGCCATTCAGGAAGCAATGGCAGGCGATATTGTTTGTCTGTCTGGTATTGAAAATGTTACCATTGGTGAAACAATTTGCTCTCCCAATCAGGTGGAAGCTCTTCCCTTTGTTAAGATTTCTGAGCCTACCATCGAAATGACATTCTCTGTCAATAACAGTCCCTTTGCCGGTAGAGAAGGCAAGTTTGTCACCTCCCGTCATTTGCGGGATCGTCTGTTCCGGGAGCTTTTGAAGGATGTATCTCTCCGTGTTTCTGAAACAGACTCCACTGAAAGCTTTTTGGTCGCAGGCCGAGGTGAGATGCATTTATCCATTTTGATTGAAAATCTGCGCCGGGAAGGCTACGAGTTCCAAGTTGGCGCGCCCAGAGTTTTGTTTAAGGAAATTGACGGTAAAAAATGCGAGCCGATTGAGCGTATGATTGCGGACGTTCCGGCAGAAGCCGTTGGTTCTGTTATGGAGAAGATGGGTTCCCGTAAGGGTGAACTGGTTTCTATGAACCCCCAGGGAGATCGGATGCGGGTAGAATTTTTAGTACCTGCCAGAGGTTTGTTTGGCTATCGGAATGAATTTTTGACAGACACCCGGGGAGAAGGTATTTTAAGCTCAGTTTTCCACTCCTATCAGCCTTACAAGGGAGATATTAACAAAAGAAATACCGGCTCTCTTATTGCGTTTGAAACCGGTACCGCTGTTACCTATGGTTTATTCAATGCCCAGGAAAGAGGTACTTTGTTTATTGGTGCAGGCACAGAGGTTTATGAAGGCATGATTGTCGGCTGCAATCCCAAAACCGAAGATATGGCAGTCAATGTCTGCAAGACTAAGCATCTGACCAATACCCGTGCTTCCGGCAGTGATGACGCGCTGCGTCTCATTCCGCCCCGCACAATGAGCATTGAGGATGCCTTGGAGTTTATTGCAGATGATGAATTGATCGAAATTACACCAACCAGCATGCGGATGAGAAAGAAGATTCTTTCCAATCAGCTGCGCATGAAAGCAAACAGTAAAAAGTAATCAATATCCCCCGGCAAAGGCCGGGGGATATTGATTATAAAAATAAAACCGCAAGATGTGAAAATAAAAAACAAACCAAAATTCCCGTTAAAGTGGGAATGAAAAAGGCAATTCCGGTCCAGCCCCAGCTTTTCGTTTCTTTGCGGATTGTCAGGAGCGTGGTGGCACACGGCCAATGCATCAAAGAAAAAAGAAGGACACTGCCTGCTGTGATCCAAGTCCAGTGATTTTGGAGTAGGATCTGATGAAGCTGGGTCAAATCTCCTACAGCCATTAAGTTATTTTGGCATAAGTAAGTCATCAGTGCGATGGGCAGTACGATTTCATTAGCAGGCAGACCTAAGAGAAAAGCCATGAAAATCACACCGTCCATACCTAGCTGTCTGGCAAAAGGATCCAGTAACTGAGAAAAGGCTGTCAAAAGAGAAGTGTCACCGATTTGACAATGAACCATCAGCCAAATCACAAGCCCTGCCGGTGCGGCGGCGCAGACAGCTCGCCCCAATACAAACACGGTACGATCTACAAGAGACCGAAAAATTACCTTTCCAATTTCCGGTCGGCGATAAGGCGGCAGCTCTAATGTAAAAGAGGAGGGAGTACCTTTTAGAATCGTGTGAGATAAAAGCTTGGATATAGCAAAGGTGAAAAGGATGCCGATTAAAAGAATCATCAGCAAGCCAAGAGCAGCGAGCAGGGAACTTGCCGCAGAATATTTAGCAGATACAAAAAATAAGGTAATCAGTGCAATCATCGTGGGAAAACGCCCATTACAGGGGATAAAGTTGTTGGTCAGTATGGCAATCAACCGCTCCCGTGGGGAATCTATGATCCGGCAGCCGGTTACTCCGACAGCATTGCAGCCAAGTCCGGCGCACATGCTTGGATGAAAAGCGGATGCGGCGGCTCTTGAGACTGTCGAAAAACTACAGTTTTTCGACAAGAGCATTCTTTCCAAGGATAATGTCAAAAAGTGACATACATGCCGTAACTTTTTTGGATATCTCAATATGCGCTTTGCGCAAAAGACTTTACGGACAAACTGAAACCCGCTGCATCCAAAAAGCTGCAGCGGGTCTTTTTATCGCCTATGTTTCCGTGAACGTAGGGATTTACTTTGCAATATTCTCACAGAAGTTCATGAGGATCTGTGCGACTTCCGCACGGGTAGCCGTGCCAGTTGCATCGAGCACATTGCCGCTCTTACCGGAGATCAGCTTTGTGCCGACTGCCCACTGGATGGATGCGTTTGCCCAACTGGAAACCTGATCTCCATCAGTAAATGCGGACAGGCTGCCGGTTGCAGATACGTCATACCCCTTGAACTGCGCATAGCGGTTCAGGATGCAAGCCATCTGCTCACGGGTAATCGCGTCGTTCGGGCCGTAATTGCCGTTGCCGTAGCCGGTAACGATCTTATTGGCTGCCGCCCAGTTCACGGCGTCTGTGTACCATGTGCCAGCCGGAACGTCCGTGAATGCCGCACCGGATGCAGCAGGCTTGCCCTCAAGGTTGTAAAGAACCTGTGCGATCATGCCGCGGGTCAGGTTTGCGTTGGGGGCAAAGGTAGTTGTGCTTGTGCCGTTCATCATACCCTTGTCTACTACATAGTCAGCAGCCTGATGGTACCAAGCTGTGCTTACGATATCGTTAAACTGATTTACTACGCAGTCCGCGCTGTAATCGCAGCCGCCGGTAACCTGAGAATTTGCGGTCCACTTTGCGTAAACCGAAGTGTTTTGCGTCAGCTTGACCGAGGTAACCTTTTCGGTCAGCCCGCTGTCAGAGTACCAGCCTTCAAAGGTGTAGCCATCCTTTGTGGGGACATAGGAAGCCAGATCAACGGTGGTACCGGAAGTCTTGGCAACCGGATTCAAGGTGCTGCCGCCATTGGTCACAAAGGTCAGGGTTGCGTTGGAGGAACCGCTGGAACCGCTGGAACTGCTGGAACTGCCGGAAGAACGATATGTGATGGTGTAAGTAGTACCATCTGGATCAACTGTATTGCCTCTGTAATCCTTAATCGTCGCGGTAATATTGTTATTATTAGGAACCACATCAAAGGTGATGGTCTTGTTGGCAACGGTAGCCTCGTCACTCTTCATCAGGGTGATTGTTTCGCCATTTTCCACATCGTCTACTGCATCCTGAAGGCTCTCATAGCCCACATCGCCGATAAAAGCAGCGGGAGTCTCCGTTACAGGAAGAGTGAATTCAGAGAATCCGTGAAGGTTGGTGAAGGTAGCATTTTTACTACTATCAATAGTCAACGAATAATAATAGGTGCTGCCATTGTGGTTGTGCTTCACGTAATAATCGGTACCCTCAGTGGCAGTGAAGCTACTGTGCAGTGTCACTGTGATCTGCATAGTCGTGATGCCAGTCAGCTCTGTCTCCGAATTTGCCAGAACGACAGCGTTTTTATCGCTTGCATTGTTGGAATTTTCCAGCTTGATGCCCTCTGCTGTAGCAGAGGTAGAGGCTACCACGCGGTACATGGGGGTGATGTCCAGAGTTACTTCGTACGTTGTCGAATTATAAGCTATGGCTTCAATGTCCAGATAGGTCTGGGCGTAGATATAAACTGTATTATTATCAACAGTTACACCACTGCCCTCAGCCTTAATAGCATTCTCGGCAGCGGTCTTCTGGTTATCTGTCACGTTGTCAATCACCTGATTGGCAGCAGCGGCCAGGACGCCATTATCTGTTACGCTTGCCGCAATGCCCTGTACGGTCTCTTGGTCAGATTTCTCAATGCTCGAGCCCATTTCAACATTCGGCTCGCCGGTAG
>CAZSBD010000132.1:0-4501 GCA_964605215.1 uncultured Oscillospiraceae bacterium
CTTCGCTGACCGCCCTCTCCCGCTGTACGGAAGGTAAACAGCAAAGGCTTTTTCCCCAGGATAGACCGAAGATCGCCAAGCAGAGCCAACACCCGCTGGAAATCAAAGACACCTTCAAAGTAATCTGCCCGCCATTCTACAAGGTCATAGTTGTCCCGTTCCAGGCTTTGGGCATATTCCAAAATTTCAGATTCCGTTTTTCCGAAAACCGGTACGCAGACCTTAGGGATTCCCCGGCCGATTTCCAAATCACGGATCATGATGGTTTTCATAAATTTTTCTCCCATTAAAAATAGATTTCAGATGTTGTTAAGATATGCAACGGATATATCCTTGCATGGTTAGGATTATATCATAAAGGAGAGCAGTTTGCACGCAGAATCAGGAAATGTTCGGGAAAAAACTGCGGTTTTCTGTAAGACCATGTGATTTCCTGGTCAATCCATGCCCGAAAACCGGAGAAGAGATTGCCAAAGCCAAGGAGATTCTTTATAATTATAATTAAAGAGTAGAAAATTTCTTGGAAGAAACGGTTTCAGGAGGAAAAATATGAAGGTTCTTTGCTTTGGTTCCTTGAATTTAGATTATGTATATCATGTGGATCATATTGCCGTACCGGGAGAGACCATCGCAGCTGCGGGCAGAAGCGTCTTTCCCGGCGGCAAAGGCCTCAACCAGTCTGTCGCCATGGCCAGAGCCGGGCTTCCTGTGTGGCATGCCGGCATGACGGGAGCGGACGGCGGGCTGCTGCTGGATACATTGGTCCAAAGCGGCGTAGATATTTCTCTGATCCGGCAAACTGCTCAAGCTACAGGCCATACCGTTATTCAGGTGGAAGCTTCCGGACAAAACTGCATTGTCCTTTATGGCGGCGGCAATCGGGAACTGTCAACAGACTATATCCAAGAGGTTCTGAGGCACTTTGGCGCCGGGGACTGGATCGTTTTGCAGAATGAAACCAACCGGCTGGATGAGATTCTCCGGATAGCCGGAGAGAAGGGAATGGGGGTTGCCCTAAATCCGTCTCCCTTTGACAGGGCGATAGAAGCATGCGAGTTGTCTCAGGTATCCATGTTTCTGATCAATGAGATCGAAGGGGCACAGATGTCCGGCGATACCCGGCCTCAAGAGATTTTGGATTGGTTTGACGAAACCTATCCTAAGGCTCAGGTCGTGCTTACCTTAGGAGAAGAAGGCGCATGGTTTTTGTCCGGTGGGCAGCGGTATTATCAGCCGGCTGTACCGGCTCATACGGTGGATACCACAGGAGCCGGGGATACCTTCACCGGCTATTTTCTCCATAGCTTTTTGACGGGCCAAGGGCCGGAACAGGCGCTGAAACGGGCAGCCAAAGCGGCGGCCATAGCCGTGTCCCGCAAAGGTGCCGCTACCTCCATTCCCACTTGGGAAGAAGTGGACAGATAGGGAAAAGCAAAGGGTTTTGTCGAGCGGTTTGGACTTGACTTCGGCAGGGGATACCCGTATAATAGTAAAGTATCAAAATAAGGAGGCTGCCATGGTACAAAAAGCAGGAACCAAGCAAGTCGCTGCCAATAAAAAAGCATGGCACGACTACTTTATTGAAGATAAGATCGAAGCGGGCATTGAGTTGTTCGGTACAGAAGTAAAATCCATCCGTCAGGGGGGCATCGGCCTCAAGGATGCTTACTGCATCTTTAAGGACGGGGAAGTGCTGGTCAAGGGTATGCGGATCAGCCCGTATGAAAAGGGGAATATTTTTAATAAGGATCCTTTGCGGGAGCGGCGGCTGCTGCTCCATAAAAAGGAGATTATGCAGCTGTTTGGCAAAACCAAACAGGATGGGTATTCCTTGATTCCTTTGGCAGTTTATTTTAAAGGCTCCCGGGTTAAAATAGAATTGGGCCTGGCCAAGGGTAAAAAGCTTCATGATAAGCGGGAAAGCATTGCCAAAAAGGACGCGGCCAGAGAAATGGATCGAGCGATGAAGAGCCGGAATCGTTAGGCTTGGAACACACCTATGGGGACGTACTGGTTTCGACGGGGGTGTGGAAATCGGGATAGCGGGCGGTGGTGAGGCGCCACCATAAAAGCTTCAACTGTTTATAAATTAAACAACAACAATAAAACTTTACTTGCTGCCTAATTAGTGCAGCCGTTCTCCCCGGGAGGATCGCGGCCCGGGAGCAGAGCGTCGATTAGCGATGAACGTGAACAGGCTAAGCTTTGCGCCTGTCATGCATCATGAAGCTACCAAACCTGTCAGCCTGTCATTTGGCGGTCAGCAGAGGGAATGTGAGTAAAATGACTGCGCCCGGAGAAGTCACGGTGGATGTGCTTTCGGACAGGGGTTCGACTCCCCTCGTCTCCACCAAAACAAACAAATCCGAATCTATCACCAATTGGTAATAGATTCGGATTTCAGTCTGTCAAAGAACCCCGGTTTTCATCGAGCGAAAACCGGGGTTCTTTCATAAAATAGGATAAAAAGCATAAAATGGAACAGAAAAAGATACCTTTTTGACAGGCTGAAAACTCCGAGGTCTGAAAAAATCGGGCTTCGGAGCTTTTTCTATCTTCGATTGGAGGAGCGCCAGATGTTTTGATTTTCCGCTGCCTGGATGAGAGTTTCCCGGAAATCCGGATGGGCCAGGGAGATCAAAAGCTCCGCCCGCTCCCAGGTGGAACGGCCCACCATATTGGCAACCCCGTATTCTGTAGCCAGATAATAGATCTGAGAACGGGGTGAGGTGATGATGTCTCCGTCAAAGTGAGGACGGATCCGGGAATGACGGATGCCGGTTTTATCCTGAAAAGTAGAACTCATACAGAGGAAGGCTTTGCCGCCCCGGGAAGCGGAAGCGCCTGTCAGGAAATCCAGCTGACCACCGGTGCCGCTAATCTGCCGCATGCCGGAGCTTTCTGAGGAAACCTGACCGTAGAGGTCTACTGCCAAGCAGCTGTTAATGGAAACCATATGGTCAATTTGGCCGATGACGCCGGGACTGTTCACATATTCCAGCGGATAGGCAGCCAGGCTGGGGTTTTCATCTAGCCATTCATACAAGGCCCGGGAACCAACGGCAATGCCTAAAACGCCTTTGCCCCGATTGATGGTTTTACGCTGGTTGGTCAGTTTGCCTGCTTGATAAAGAGCCAAATAAGCGTCGGAACACAGCTCTGTATGCATCCCCAGATCTTTTAGATCAGACTTAGCGATCAGCTGGCCCAGGGCGTGGGGCAGGCTGCCGATGCCCAGCTGCAGCGTGATGCCGTCCTGCATATAGGGGAGGAGGTTGGCGGCGATCTGTTCATCTATTGAGGAGGGCTTGGACGGAGGTGTTTGGGGGAAGGGTTCATGTTCTCCTTCTACAATATAATCCACTTGAGAAATGTGGATGCATTCGTCATAGCCGCCGTGTAGCTTAGGCAGATAGGGGTTGATCTCCAAAATCACCACATCCGCTGTGCGCATGATCTGGGCGGAAACACCAGTGGCGGTGGAAAAGTTAAAGTAGCCGTGCTTATCCATAGGGGTGACACTGGCCATAGCCACGTTCACCGTCAGGAAATGCTTGTAATAGGAGGAGTTATTGTGAAAGACCATAGGAATGTAATAGCACAATCCCCGGTCGCATAGCTTACGCTCATAGGCAGAACAGTGCCAGGAATTGTAAGTAAAATGCTGCTGGGTGGGATCGCATTCCGCAACTTCAATCGGGCCGGAAATCAGATTACCCCGGATTTTCACATCCAGCAGTTCGTCCCGCCGCTTGGCCAAAGCCCGATCCAAAAGGATCGGTTTGCCCAGGGAAGTGGTATAATCCACCCAGTCACCGCTTTTCACCACCTGCACCGCTTGCTCCGGTGTGCGCAGCTTGTTTTGGTATTGCGCTAAATAACTCATAGATGTCACCTCATTTCAGATTTTTATGCTTTTAGTTTAGCATAAGTAGGAGGAGAATGCAATGGATAGGATTTCGTGATATAATAAAATCGAAGTGCAAGCAGACTCAAAATGGAGGAAATTACGATGAGAAAAAATTTTGGCGCAAAGCCCTGGACCTATCCCCAGCCCGTATTTATCATTGCCACTTATGGTGAGGACGGCACACCGGGCGGTTTGGAAAGCATTTCTGATGGCATAATAAAAAGCTGAACAGATTTTATCTGCTCAGCTTTTTTGTATAAGGAATTCGATTTTCACAGGGGAGCTTCTCCCAGAATATCACGAATGGCATCGGTGGTTTTATAGAATTCTTCCATCATCTTAGGCAGATTTTCCAGACCTGCAGGTGTGGTGGTAAAATAGACCCGCACCCGATTGTCATCGGAAAGGACGGTTTCCTTTTCCGTGATGTAGCCCAGATCCTTCAGACGATAAATGGATTGATACAGAGTATCGAAGCAGTACGCCGCCGCTGCGTTCCTGAATCATTTGGGTGATCTCATAGGTATACATAGGGCGTTCTCGGAGAAGATAGAGAACGAGAGACTTCCATAAAGAATGATAACACGCGCA
>CAZSBD010000133.1:0-4459 GCA_964605215.1 uncultured Oscillospiraceae bacterium
CCGGCCTGTCCATCACCGAACGAGCCAATCGAGGCATCAGCTACGCCTTTCAGCAGCCTGTCCGTTTTAAGGGCCTGACGGTTCAGGATCTGATTACCCTGGCTGCCGGCAAGGAATTGTCTCTGTCCGATGCCTGTTCCTATTTGTCCGACGTGGGCCTGTGCGCCAAGGATTACATCAACCGCGAGGTCAATGCCAGCCTGTCCGGCGGCGAGCTGAAGCGGCTGGAGATCGCTATGATTCTGGCAAGAGGTACCAAGTTCTCCCTCTTTGACGAGCCGGAAGCCGGCATCGACCTGTGGAGCTTCAATAACCTGATCCAGGTTTTTGAGGAAATGCACCGCAAGATAAACGGTTCCATCCTCATCATCTCCCATCAGGAAAAGATCTTAAACATCGCGGATCAGATCGTAGTCATCGCAGACGGCCAGATCCGCGACCAGGGCCCCAAGGATGATATCCTCCCCACTCTGCTGAGCACTGGCAGCGCCTGTAAGACCCTGATGGATAAAATCGTGTAAGAAAGGACGGAATTTCCCATGAACAGCATTGAAAAAACCTTATTGGAGCAGGTAGCGGATCTCCACGAAATCCCTGACGGCGCTTACAACATCCGCGCCAATGGCACCTCCGTCAGCCGCCGCTCTACTGCCCATATCGATATCGTTTCCAAAGAAGACAAGCCGGGTATTGATATTTACATCAAACCGGGCACCAAAAACGAGAGCGTCCATATCCCCGTTGTCCTGAGCCAGTCCGGTTTAAAGGATCTGGTCTATAACGATTTCCACATCGGTGAGGACTGCGACGTGGTTATCGTAGCCGGCTGCGGCATTCACAATGGCGGTGATTCCCTGTCCCAGCATGACGGCATCCATACCTTCTATCTGGGTAAAAACGCCAAGCTTCGCTACGTGGAAAAGCACTACGGCGAAGGCGACGGCAAGGGCGGCCGGGTATTGAACCCCACCACCGTTGTCCATCTGGAGGAAAACAGCTATATGGAAATGGAGACCGTCCAGATTAAGGGGGTAGACTCCACCGTCCGAGTGACTACCGGTGACCTGAAGGATGGCGCCACCCTAATCGTCCATGAGAAAATCATGACCCACGGTGAGCAGACTGCGGAGACCAACTTCTCTGTAGACCTGAACGGTGCGGATTCCAGCGCCAATGTGATTTCCCGTTCCGTTGCCAAGGGCCACTCCCATCAGGTTTTTGTCTCCACCATCAACGGCAACAATCGCTGCGCCGGTCATACCGAGTGCGACGCCATTATTATGGATAACGCATGCGTTACCGCTAAGCCCTGTCTGACCGCCAATCATATTGACGCCAGCCTGATTCACGAAGCTGCCATCGGCAAGATCGCTGGCGAGCAGCTGATTAAACTGATGACCCTGGGTCTCACCGAACAGCAGGCCGAGGAACAGATCATCAATGGCTTCTTAAAATAAAATCAATCTGCAGCACAAAGCCGCCGTGGCTAAACGGCGGCTTTTTCTATCGTACAACCTGATAACCCAATCGTTCCAGCATTATAAGATCCGTTTTTACCGTAATGCCGCTGGTGGTCAGCATATCTCCGGAAATGGCAGCGTTGGCCCCAGAACGAAAGCATGACTCTCCCTGATCTGGCAGCAATCCTCGGCCACCGGCTAAACGAATCATGCCATCAGGCACCAAAAAGCGGAAGATGGCTACGATTCTCCTCAGCTCATCTGATGTGAGCTTGGTATTCTTTTCATAGGGTGTGCCGGGAATGGGGTTTAACAGATTGACCGGAATGGACTTGACTCCCGTCTCCCGCACCGTCAACACCATGTCGATTCGATCCTCCATCCTTTCTCCCAGCCCTACAATACCGCCGGAACAAAGCTCCAGTCCCGCCCGCTGTGCCGCTCTCATGGCTTCCAGTTTTTCCTCGTAGCTGTGGGTGGTACAAACCTTAGGAAAATAGGCTCTGGAAGTCTCCAAATTGTTGTGAACCCGATCCGCCCCCGCTGCCTTCAGCTTTTCATACTGAGCCTGCGTCAAAAGGCCAAAGGAGGCGCAGACCTTCATCCCTGTCTCCTTGCGAATGCGGCGGATGCTTTCGCAGGCGGCATCCACCTCTTCCTCTGTCAGTCTTTTGCCGGAGGTGACGATGGAATATCGGGGCACTCCCTGGCTTTGGTTTCTTTGGGCGTCCTCCAAAAAAGCCGACTGGGACATCAGCGGATAGGTCTTGACCTCTGTATCATAATAGGCAGACTGGGCACAGAACTTGCAGTTTTCCGAGCAGCGCCCGCTTTTGCCGTTGACGATGGTACACAAATCAAAGGCATTGCCGCAAAAAACCTGCCGAATCTCATCTGCCGCCTGGCACAAAGGCTCCAGAGGAGCCTGCACCAGCTCCAAAGCCTCTTCCCGCCCAATCTGTCCGCCGGCCAGCACCTTGTCCCGGCATATCTCCCAATGTTCCATAAAATTCTACCTCCTGGGGTCTGTTTTTTTCTATCATAACCCCATCCCGTCCTTATGTCAACTTAAATCTATTATAAGTTTACACTAAGAATTTTATCTTTCCTTTTTTGTCCATGAACCGGGCAGCCAGACAGCTTCCATCCTAAGAACAGCGATTTTTATGCCTTTTGTTACGATTCCGGCATATCCCATTCCTTTACCCCGTCAAAATAAGGGCTTTGTTTGCGCAGGCGGAAGTCATCCTCGTCCTTCTCAGACCAGTCAAACAGTCCCTGACCCGCCTTCTGCCCGGTCTTGCCGCAAGCCAGCCCATCCCGCACCAGCTGCTGGATTTCCTTGGTGTCGCACAGATCCGGATATACGTTAGAGGCAATGGCCTTTTCCAGATCAAAGCCTACAGCGTCAAAATACTCCAACAGGCCGATGGAGGCATATCGCATGCCCACCGCGTATTTTACTGCCAGGTCAATGTCCGCCGCTGTGGTGACTCCGCTTTCGATAAGATAAATGGACTCCCGGAACAGAGCCTGTGCCAGCCGGTTTACCAAAAATCCCGGCACGCTTTTGTTCATCTTTACCACCTGCCGGTGCAGCTTTTCCAGCAAAGCCACCGTTCGCTCTACGGTTTCCGCCGACGTTCTGCTGCTTTTCACCACTTCCACCAGGGGCAGCATATGAACAGGCTGGAAGGGATGGGCGATCAGCAGCCGCTGGGGAATGCCCGTGTGATCTGCCAAAACCTCCGCGTCCAGAGAAGATGTGCCGGAAGCGATGATGACCGTTTCCGCTCCGTATTTTTCAATGTGCCGGTAAACCTCCTCCTTGACGGCAACGTCCTCCGCTACCGCTTCAAACACAAAGGTGCAGCCTGCCAAAGCCGCCGGATCCCGAGTCAGGGTCACAAGCTTCATGGCCGCTTGCTTATTTTTCTCCTGTGCCAGGCCGTGGGCGATCAAATCATCCCAGTTTTGTTCCATTGCCCGGCGGCAGCGCTCCAGCCCCGCCTGGGAATGACCCACCACAATGGTTTCCATGCCGTTGCCTGTAGTCAAGGTCGCCTGGCAGGAACCAATGACCCCTGCACCATATACCGCAATTTTTTCCATATTCGTTTCTTCCTTTCCCCTATGTTTTCTTCTCTCTTTCCCGGTGTCAACGGGCATGGCAAAAAAGGCTCTCCATTAGATACGATATCGTTCCATTCATAATTTATACGGCTCATTGATGTCTGATATATACCCATTTGCCATATTTTCAATAAACATCAGCGAATCCTGCCTAGTCGCGGAAAAATCTGGCAGATATACCCAGTTTCCTCCGGTTGGCGGCAGTGGATCATAGAATTTCTGATCCCTTCTTCGTTTCGCTCAGCCGCCAATACCCGTATTGTAAATCAAGATATTTCCATCATTGAAGTAGAGATCCCTGCTCCAAGGTTCGCCGCTTTCGGTGTATCCTGTCACAGCGCAGTATTTCCCATAGGTATCCCATTGCAGCGGAACTTCCATACTTGCATGCTCCGGCCGATAAGGCTCTGCCTGCTCAAGATCATAATCATAAATGCTGCCATCCTTCAGAAAATAGACATCGCCGCAGATCAGCTCATCTTCACCGTTCCCGTCCAAATCCAGCCGCCAGGCATCTCCGAAGTTTTCTTCCCCGATGCGCAGCATTTGGCTGAGGCCGCCGTCCGGGGTAAAGGTATAATACGATCTGACAGGCGCATATGCGGTATCATCCGCGCTGGCCATTCCGTACTCGATCCAAAAGCCATCCTGTCTGAACAGGTCGCAGAAGAACATCAGATCCCTATACTGCTCCTCATCCACGACCAGAAACACATCATAGCTTCCATCCTCCCGGCGGATCGCGCAGTGGAGAGGCCCGTCAGCCGAGGGGTAGACCACAATATTGGTTCCGTCAAAGTCCCAATTTGCCATGTAATCTCCCGCTTGATCGCTCTCGGGGAAATTACGCAGGGCAACCGCCTCCG
>CAZSBD010000134.1:0-1121 GCA_964605215.1 uncultured Oscillospiraceae bacterium
GACAGGCGGTGCGGATTTTGCGCCAGCCATGGGTATTGCGACCCTCCGGCGAGGAAAAGGTTAAGATAATAACGGAATAAATATTGAAAAGGGGAACGGCGGCTACGATCATCAGAGGAGTGAGACCGGCGTCACCGTATATATTGGTAACAAAGGCGATGCCCAAAATAGCGGCAGAAGAGCGGGCAGCAGCCTGGGAAAAGGCGCCGACCATAGATTTGTCCTTCATCAAAAGCCAACTGAGAGCCCAGATGCCCAGGAACATAATGGTGGTACCGATCATGCAAAACAGAACGAAATCAGCCTTAAAATCCTGATGCAGATTGGTGGTGGCAATGTCATAGAACAAATTGACTGGCAGAGCTACCTTAAATACATATTGATTGGCGATGCTGTTGAAAGTTTCATTGAAAAAATGGGCCCGCATCAAGCACCAGCCCACTACCATCACCAGAAAAACCGGCATAGTAGCCTGTAAGGAAAAAATAAAGCTATCCAAGCTCCCGCCTTCTTTCTTTTTAAAATCAGCGAAAAGAGGCGGCTGTTTGCTGCCTCTTGCAAAATATCTAAATTGGGAAAAGGAAAATCCGGACTATTCTTGGATCAACTGGGCAATAAAAGGAATCGCTTCATCCAGCCGGGAAAAGTGAGCGGTGGTATGGGGTGCGTAAGCCTCGTCATAGGGAAGCATATCCGGGATCATAATGGTTTTTAGCCCGGCCCGATGAGCGGATTCCAGACCGTTTGGCGCGTCCTCCAGAGCAAGACAGCGGTTGGGATCTGCTCCCACCAGGGCGCATGTTTTGAGATAGATCTCCGGATCCGGTTTGCTGCGGGTCACCATATCGCCGCACAAAAGGGCCTGGAAATAAGGCATCAGTCAGGCCTGCTCCAAGTTGCCCTGAGCATAAGCCCGACTTGCGGAGGTGGCAACTGCCATAGGGATGCCTGCGTTTTTTAAAAAAACCAACAAAGGACGTACACCCGGCTTGGTGGGAATGCCGTGAACCCGGACATACGCGGAAAAGGCTTCTCGGTTGTAGGCCTGGAAAGTCTCGCATGGAAAATCTTCTCCGTAAATCCGGCGGAAGTAAGCCTCCCGCCAAGCCCGATTGCAGCCC
>CAZSBD010000134.1:1131-4437 GCA_964605215.1 uncultured Oscillospiraceae bacterium
TGATATGCTCCCCGATATTACCGTAGCCTAGGCGGTTGCCAGCCACGTTCCATGAAATTTGTACAATGCGTTCGGAATCGAACAGAAGTCCGTCCGAATCAAAAATAACAGCTTCCAGCATCCTTTTCTCCTATTTGCCGATCCGATCCATAAAAGTGGCGGCGTATTCCTGAAACCCCACCTTTCGGTAAAGAGCCTGAGCGTCCTTGGTGATGAGCATGCCCCGCATACCGGTAAGTTCTGGATGGTGAGTTATGGTTTCCATCAAAAGCGTACCTGCGCCCTGGCGGCGGAAATCCGCATCCACCACCACATCAGAAACATAATATAAGGTGGCGTAATCCGTCACAGCCCGAGCATAAGCGATCTGGCGGCCGGTGGCTCGTTCAAAGACGCCGAAATTGATGGAATGCGCCATAAAACGGCGGATGGTTTCATCAGAATATTCCGGTCCCCAATAGGTCTGGTCCAGCATATGGCGGATATCTTCAAAACGCATGGGAGAAAAGCCGGAAGCGGCAGTAAAGTTAAGATTTGCTTGTGACATAATACTCTTCTTCCTTACAAATTTTTCTCCATGATAGCATCAAACAGCGAAAAAGTAAACCCTGGGAAGGTTAGAGGCTGTCGTTGACAGCCTGCCAAAACCTTGTTATACTGAAAATAGAAATAGGCAGCGGTTTCGCTGTCTTTTTTTATGAAAAAGGAGGAAAAGGAATGAAACTCATTCACCTTTCCGACCTGCACCTGGGCAAGCGGGTCAATGAATTTTCTATGCTGGAGGATCAGGCCTGGATCCTCCGGGATATTTTGAAAATTATAGAAACAGAGCAGCCCAACGGCGTAATTCTGGCCGGAGATATTTATGATAAAACCATTCCTCCGGCGGAGGCGGTGACGCTGCTGGATCATTTTTTAGTAGAATTAAACCGGCTTTCCATTCCCGTTTTTGCCATTAGCGGCAATCATGATTCCCCGGAACGGCTGGCTTTTGCCTCCCGGCTGCTGGCAGGCAGCGGAGTGTATTTTGCCCCTTTATATGACGGTACCGTGACGCCGGTTTCTTTGGAAGATTCCTGGGGTAGGGTAAATATTTACCTGCTGCCCTTTTTAAAGCCTGCTCATGTCCGGCGGTTTTATCCGGAAGCGGAGATCCAGACCTATACCCAGGCCATGGAAGCGGCTATTTCCCATATGGCTTTCAATCCAAACGAGCGGAATGTTTTGGTGACACATCAGTTTGTAGCCGGAGCCAGCCGCTGTGATTCGGAGGAGCTTTCCATTGGCGGCACAGATGGTGTGGATGTGAGAGTGCTGGCTCCTTTTGATTATGTGGCCTTGGGTCATCTTCACGGCCCTCAATGGGTAGGCCGTCAGACGGTTCGCTACTGCGGTACGCCTTTGAAATACTCCTTCTCCGAGGCGCATCATCATAAATCCGTAACCATTACAGAGCTGATGGAAAAAGGGAAGGTAGAAATTCGCACCGTTCCCCTTACGCCCAAGCGGGATATGTGGGAAATTCGAGGAACTTATGAGGAGGTCATCGTGGCCCAAAGCAGAAAAGGAGAAAAACGGCAGGATTATGTCCATGTCACCTTAACCGATGAAGAAGAAATTCCCTACGCCATGGACAAGCTGCGGGTGGTTTATCCCAATCTGATGCGGTTGGATTATGATAACCGCCGCAGCCGGACAGCAGGTCAGCTGGAAGAAATGGAAGAACCAGGGCAGCGTGATCCACTGGCTCTGCTGGGTGATTTTTATGCACAGCAGAACGGCAAGGAAATGGGACAGGAGCAGGCCGCATTTGTACGGAAAATTTGGGAAAAAATCCAGGAGGAACAGGTATGAGACCCTTAAAATTGACCATTTCCGCCTTTGGACCTTATGCGGGGGAAGAGGTTCTGCCTCTGTCTCAGCTGGGAGAAAAGGGGCTGTACCTGATTACCGGTGATACTGGTGCCGGCAAGACCACCATTTTTGATGCCATCACCTTTGCGCTTTACGGGGAAGCCAGCGGTGAAAGCCGGGCTCCGGCTATGCTTCGCAGCAAGTACGCCCAGGCGGATACGCCAACTTTTGTGGAAATGACCTTTTCCTATGGCGGCAAGGTTTATGAGATCCGTCGTAATCCGGAATATGAGAGGCCTGCTAAAAAGGGGACAGGGCTGACTCGGCAAAAGGCGGAGGCCCAGTTGACTTATCCGGATGGCCGGATTGTCACCAGGCTGAAGGAGGTAAATCAGGCGGTTCGGGAGATCTTAGGTGTGGATCACCGGCAGTTTTCCCAGATTGCAATGCTGGCTCAGGGGGATTTCCTCAAGCTGCTGCTGGCCTCCACAGAGGAAAGAAAAAAGATTTTTCGGGAAATTTTCGATACCGGAAATTATCAGAAGCTCCAGGACGCCTGCAAAAAGGAAGCCAATCTGTGGAAAAATCAGACGGAAAAGCTTTACAGCGGGATTGCCCAGGATGTGGAAGGCATGGAATGTCCCGAGGATAGTCCGCTATTTGCCCTTCGGGAGCAGGCAAAGAAAGGAGAAGCCGGGATCCGTCAGGTGCTTCCTGCTTTAGAGGAGCAAGTTGAGACGGATCAGGCGGAAGCGGATGCAGCTCAGAAAAAGCTGGAAGAGCTGGATAAAAAGCTGGATCAGATCCATCAGATTCTGGGAAAAGCCCGGGCAAATCGGGAAGCCCGGATGGCTTACGGCAAGTGGACGCAGCAGAGGCAGGCTCTGCAGTCCCAGCTAACCGAAGCCCAGGCAAATTGGAAAGCCGCCCAAAAACGGCAGCCCCAGCAGGAGCAGCGGCTGGCCCGCATGCAGGATATCAAAAGTCGGCTTCCAGAATATGAGGAGCTGGAGCAAAAGCGGCAGACGTTAACCAGAACGGAAACGAGATACAAGCAGGAGCAGGAGTTCACAAACAAATGGGAGCAGGAGCGGCTTTCCCTGGAAGAGCGCAGCAAAGAACTGGAGGCAGAGAAGAAAAATCTGGCAGACAGCCCGTTGGAGCGGGAACAGCTGTTGAGCCGCCAAAAAGAAGGGAAGCGGCTGTTAGATCAGCTTAGCAGCTTGGTTCAGGAAAAAAGGAGTTTGAAAAGCCAGCGGGATCAGCTGCAGAGAGATCAGATTCGTTATCAAAAAGCGGCACAGGCTGCCCAACAGGCACAGCTTTATTACTTGGATGCCAATCGGGCTTATCTGGATGCGCAGGCCGGCCTGCTGGCACAAGAGCTTGCGGAAGGACAGCCTTGCCCGGTTTGCGGTTCCCGAAATCATCCTGCGCCTGCTCATTTGCAGC
>CAZSBD010000135.1:0-4428 GCA_964605215.1 uncultured Oscillospiraceae bacterium
GGATGTGGTAGAAATCGATGCGGCATCCAATAATGGCGTGGATAATATCCGGGATATTCGGGAGGAAAGCCGGTATACACCTGCTAATGTGAAAAAGCGAGTGTACATCATCGATGAGGTGCATATGCTCTCTCCTGGCGCCTTTAATGCTTTGCTTAAAACATTGGAGGAACCTCCTTCTCACGTTTTGTTTATTCTGGCTACGACCGAGATTCACAAAGTTCCGGCAACGATTCTATCCCGCTGTCAACGTTTTGATTTTCGGCGGATTGCTTCAGCAGATATGGAGCAACGCTTACAAGAGATTGCAAAGGCAGAAAACATTCCGTTAACGGACAGCGGTGCTAAAATGATTGCTCGTCTTTCTGATGGTGCGATGCGGGATGCCTTATCTATTTTAGATCGAGCTGCATCTGCGGGAGCTTCCGCTATTGACGAATCAATGATTGCGGAAAGCGTTGGTATTTTATCTGGCAGAAGTTCAGTAGATCTGATGCGCTGTATTCGGGATCAGGATTTAGTGCAGGCGGTGTCGCTGCTGGAATCCTATTATACAGGAGGTCGGGATCTGAGTGCTGTTTTGGATCAGCTCCTTGGATTGCTTCGGGATCTGCTTCTCATAAAAACAGCAGGCAGTCAAGCGGAACAGTTGATTTCACCTGCTTATTCAGTTTCTCAGCTGCAGGAGCTTTTGCAGGGTGTATCTGCAAATCGCCTGATTTCCTGTGCTAAAATTATCCAAGATAGCCTATCCCGCATGCCTCATGCCGCAGATAAGAAAATGGAAGCTGAGTTGTGCTTTATTCAGCTTTGCCGTACAGGCAGTCAGGAAGCGGACAGCCTCTCCGGACGAATCGAAGAACTGGAAGAAAAGATTAAAAATGGTGTTGCAGCCAAACCAACAGAGCCACTAACTGCTCAGGCGATCAAAGAGAAATCGCCTCCCCAAACGTCTGCGGAAAACAAACTGGCAGTCACCCCTATAAATAAAACAGAGGTGTCTTTTCCCAAGGATGCTAAGCCAGTGGAAGATGGAACTCCGAAGATCCCGGCAAAATGGCCGGAAGTTCTGCAAAAGCTAATGGGCAGGATCCCGACGGGGACGCATACAATGCTTAAGATTTCTTCCCGAGCAAAAATTCAAGACCAAACCTACTGGGTACTGGTGGAGGATGATGTAACTGCTACTTTGGCACATACAGATGAAGTAAAAGCAGCCATTTTCAAAACAGTGCAGGAGGTAACCGGGCAGGCTTATCGAATCCAGATCACAACGGAAGAGGAAGGCCCAGGCCATTCTCCCGTTGATGATATTTTAAAAAGAGCAAAAGAATTGCATATTGAAACTAAGACAATGTATTAGGAGGATATGATTATGGCAAAAAGAGGATACGGCGGTATGGGCGGCAATATGAATATGCAGGCTATGATTAAGCAGGCACAGAAGATGCAGGCTGAGATGATGAAAGCACAGGAAGAGCTGGCCAGTAAGGAATACAGCGCTACCTCCGGCGGTGGCGCTGTTACGGCAGTGGTCAAAGGCTCTAATGAGCTGACTTCTCTGGTGATTAAGCCCGAAGTCGTAGATCCGGATGATATTGAAATGCTCCAGGATCTGATCATTGCTGCTATTAACGAAGCTTTGCGTGTTGCAGATGAGGAATCTGCCGCACAGATGAAAAAAGCCACTGGCAGCGGTAAATTACCTGGAATGTCCGGCTTATTTTAATTTTTTTGAGGTTTTTTCATGAATGCATTCGCAGCACCAGTTGAGCGATTAATTGAAGAATTTGCAAAATTACCTGGCATTGGAAGGAAAACAGCACAGAGGCTGGCTTTTTATATTTTAAATCTGCCAGAGGCGGAAGCGGAAAGCTTTGCAGATGCTATTCGCTCTGCGAAAAAGTCGGTATTCACCTGTAAGGTTTGTCAAAACTTAACGGATTCTGAAATTTGTTCCATTTGCTCCAGTCCTGTTCGGGACAAGGGCGTGATTTGCGTTGTTACAACCCCAAAGGATGTGGCACAGTTCGAGCGAACAAAGGAATATCATGGTCTTTACCATGTACTTCATGGAGCAATTTCACCGCTTAATCATATTGGCCCAGACGATATCCGAATTAAGGAGTTATTGGTTCGTTTGACAGATGAAAGTGTCCGGGAAGTTATTATCGCAACCAATCCGGATACAGAAGGGGAAGCGACTGCAATGTATTTATCGCGTCTCATCAAACCTTTCCATATCAAAATCACGAGACTTGCATATGGTATCCCTGTAGGCGGACATTTGGAATATATTGATGAAGTAACTTTAAGCCGTGCTTTGGAAGGCCGACGGGAGATTTAATTGAATTCGAAAAGCGACACAGATATTCTGTATCGTCAGCCTGGAAATACCCCCGGCGAAGCCCAATGTCTCTTAGTTAACGACTAGGCAACGAGGGCATACCACGGTAGCGACAACATACAGCAAAGCATTTTTAAGGTCAGATCTGTCTACCATTTGTGTCAATCAATGCACCGATTCATCTGCGCATCTGCTCTTGTGAAGGATGGCATCCACATATATGCTGAACCAAATCATACACGGCATTGATGTGGAGCAAATTGTACGATTTTGACTATCTGCTTCCGGAAGAATTTTCGCTTGACGTTGGATAAACGCGGAGAAAGTACCAATAGAAGGGTCCAATCCAAAGAAATCCATAATTTCCCGATGGAGCGTTCCTCCTCGAAACGCAAGAATAGCGGAAAGCATCTTTTGGAAAGGAAACTCCTGTTTCTGATATTGTCTTTGCCCGGCCTGACAGAAAAGAGCCACTTGGAATCGGTTGCAGCTTGAATTGTGTGCCATTGAGCCCTTTTTTGAAATATTACGAAAAAACGTCCCCCTACAGCTCAATTCCTGAGTGTAGGGGGATGAATCAACTTAACTTACTGACTTGCGGCGAAGTCCTATGTTACTAACCTGCGCGCCTCGTCGTTAACTAAGTGACATTGCGCTATGCGGGGGATTATTATTATGTTTAGAATGAATACTATGCGGGATATAATCCCTTTTCTGTCATTTTTTGCACAGCTTCTACGATTACCGGTTTGTCCTCCAGATAGGTGATGCCAAACCATTTCGTATCCGTGGTAAGAACCTGAACTGTCGCCTTGTCCTCTTTCAGCAGGGCTTCCACAGCAAAAGGTAAATAGAATTCCGCTGTGAGTGGATTTTTAGGTAGATCCTGGGTCAAAAAGTTTTGGAACAAGCGTTCCAGCTCTGTCAGGAAAGAAGGGGTGAAGCCCCATACATTCATAGAAACCGGCGTGCCGTCCGGAATTTCTCCGCCGGTTGCATCGCCGTCCGCTTCAAAATGGATCTTACCGTCTTCCTTTCGACTGATGGCGGTTCGCTCAATGATATTGGTAAGCATACCATGGTTATCGGTGGTGCATACGCCGCGGGATACGGTACCGTTATCCGTCAGTGTGTTTTCAATTTGATAGGAGACCATACAATAGCGATACTTTTCGTCATCCTGCGCATACTTTAAATACTGGAAGATTTTTTCAAAAGCGTCCCGTCCGTAGAAGTCATCAGCGTTGATCACGGCAAAGGGAGCATCAACTGAACCCCGAAGGCAATAAACGGCATGGCCAGTGCCCAGAGGCTTGGTACGACCGGTTAAAGCAGGCGTGTTGGGCGGGAGAACGCTGGTGGATTGGAATACATAGGTTACTTCCATTAGCTTTTCCGCATCTTTGCCGATTTTTTCCTGAAAGCTTTCCAGCAACTCTTCTTTGATAATAAAAATAACCCGACGAAAGCCGGCTTGATATGCGTCGTAAACAGAATAATTCATGATGATCTGGCCGGACGGGCCAATGGGATCAATTTGTTTTAAACCGCCATAGCGGGATCCTAGGCCGGCAGCCATAACAACCAAAATAGGCTCTGACATTTGGACACCTCCATAATTTTCTTAATTCCATTATATCGCAAGGTCGACAGACTTACAAGAAAAGGTTGTATTATCGGAATAAATCGAAAGAATAAGGTGAGATGAAGAACATAGGAAACTATTTGGATTCCATTGTGCCAAATAAATTTGAAATACCGTAAACACAGACTGAGACTTTCACATTTTTGAGAATGTCAACTTTCATTTTATAGGAGAGTGTGAAAGTTTTTCTGTAAAATTGTAAAATAATATAAGGTTCTTCTATGATAGAATAAAATCATAGGAGAGCCTTTTATTATGGCAAAACAAAGGAAAACCTGTACACAGAGTATAAATGACAGAAGGGAAGCGAAATATCATTCACCAGCTTTTGGAGGAATACGATATCCAAACAGCTGAAGATATCCAGGATGCTTTAAAAGATCTTCTGGGGGGAACCATCAAAGAAATGATGGAAGCTGAAATGGATGACCATCTC
>CAZSBD010000136.1:0-4415 GCA_964605215.1 uncultured Oscillospiraceae bacterium
GTCTGTAAAATATGGATATAATATTTTAGAGGTAGCCAAAAAGGTGCAAGAGGCTGTTTCTTCCTCCATTGAATCTATGACAGGTCTGCATACCACATGTGTGGATGTTCAGATCGGCAGCATCACCTTTGAGACGGAACAGCCAGCGCAGCCTGAATAAGCGTCAAATCCATTTGCTGGAGAGGCAGATGGATTTTTCTTTGCCTGGAAAAAGTTTGTTTTTTTCTTTGGGATGCGGTTGCATTCCTTTTAAAATTAAGGTATGATGTAGATAACTTTAAGAGGATTTGGAGAGAGAATCGTGAGTAGAAAAAGCGCAAGAGAAGTTGCATTCCATTTAATTTTTGAGATGGGATTTAAAGAATTTGAAGCGGAAAGTATTTTATTAGATCGTCTGGATGCGGATATTATGGCCTCCATTAGCGGTGAGATTGCTTTGTACGCAGGGCCGATTTCGGATAAAGATCGGGCTTATATTACTTCTGTTATTAAAAGCACAGCAGAGCATCGGTCGGACATTGACAGCCTGATCGGAAAACATTCTAAAAATTGGGATATCAAGCGTTTGTCTCGGGTTAGTATGGCGGTGATGCGTTTATCCTTGGCAGAAAGCCATTATCAGGATGTGCCTGTGGCCACTTCCATCAATGAAGCTGTCGAGCTGGCGAAAAAATATGAATCCCAGCAGGCGTCTGCCTTTGTCAATGGTATTTTAGGCGCCATTGCAAAGGAAGAACAGGCATGATGTTTTTGGGACTGGATACCAGCAATTATCGTACCTCCGTAGCTTTATATAATTCTGTGGATGGCATATATCAAAATAAAAATCAGCTGCTCCGTACACCGGAAGGAAAGATAGGGCTTCGCCAAAGCGAAGCTCTATTTCAGCATGTAAACCAGTTGCCGGAAATGCTGGAACGACTTCCTGCCGGAATCGGTAAAGATTTGACCGCTATCGGCGTCAGCACCCGTCCGCGGGCGGTAGAGGGTTCCTATATGCCCTGTTTTTTAGCGGGACATTCTATGGCGGCAGGGTTAGCCCACATGTTAGGTGTGCCGCTGTATAGCTTTTCTCATCAGCAGGGTCACATTGCAGCAGCTCTATTTTCTGCTGGCCGGCTGGATCTGCTGGAGCAGGAGTTTTTGGCTTGGCATTTGTCCGGCGGCACTACAGAATTGGTGCGGGTAATGCCGGATCAGCAGGAAATTTTCCAAACAGAAATTCTGGGCGGTACCAATGATTTGGCGGCAGGGCAGATTATTGACCGGGCAGGTAAAATGCTGGGCTTGTCCTTTCCAGCAGGGCCGGAACTGGAAGCCTTGGCTCAAACATGGGAGGAAAAGGTGAAAGGTTTTTCTCCTAAGCTGCAGGGTCTGGAATTCTCTCTTTCCGGCGTAGAAAATAAACTTCAGGATCTGCAGAAGCAGGAAGCGGCGCCAGCTTATATTACGAAGTTTACTTTGGAAACCATCTGGTGTGCTATTCAAAAGGCTACTGCTCAGGCGTTGGAGGAATATCCGCTGCCAGTTCTTTGCACAGGCGGCGTTATGGCAAACCGCACGTTACAAAGCAGAATGGTGAAAGAATTCTCCGCAGTCATCGCCAAGGCCGGCTTATCCGGAGACAATGCAGTAGGCACAGCAGTTTTGGCTTCCATTGCCTATCAGAGGAATATTTAGATGGAACAAATGGTTTACACCGTCACACAAGTCAATACTCAAATCAAGGATATGTTAGAGGATTATATTCCTTTTCGCAATATTTTTGTGCAAGGAGAAATCTCTAATTATAAGCTGCATACATCCGGACATCATTATATGACCTTAAAGGATGAAAATTCTGTGATTTCCGCTGTTTTTTTTCGTTATCAGGCGCAAAAGCTGCGCATTCGCCTGAAAAATGGCATGCGAGTCATTGCGCGGGGACGGATCAGTGTATTTCCAAAAAGCGGACAATATCAGCTATATATCAGTGATTTAATGCTGGACGGCGTTGGCGACCTTCATGTGGCCTTTGAACAGTTGAAACAAAAATTATATGAAGAAGGGCTGTTTGATCCGAAACTGAAAAAAGAATTGCCTCGCTTCCCGGCGGTCATTGCTCTGGTGACATCTCCTACCGGTGCGGCAGTTCGAGACATGATTCGCATTTTACGGCAGCGATATCCGCTGGCAGCGGTTCGGATCTATCCAGTTTTGGTTCAGGGAGAAGGCGCTGTAGCCAGCATTTGCGAGGCTATCAATTTTATCAACAACGAAAACAAAGCGGATCTGATCATTACCGGAAGAGGCGGCGGCAGCCTGGAAGATCTTTGGGCATTTAATGAAGAAATGGTTGCCCAGACGATTTTTGCGTCCAATATTCCTGTGATTTCTGCCGTAGGCCATGAACCGGATGTTACAATTTCGGATTTTGTGGCGGATGTTCGGGCATCCACCCCATCCAACGCAGCGGAGCTGGCAGTGCCGGATCAGCAGGTGGTTTTCGGCTATTTACAGCAGATTCAGGAAAGATTCGTTCAGCAAGCAGAAGGCCTTTTGCAGGAACAAATCAATCGTCTGGCTTTGTTAAACAGCCGTTTGGAGCGGCAGCATCCGAAAAATCAGCTGGACGAAAAACGGATGCAGTTGGATTTCTTAACGGATAAGCTGCAAAATCAGATGCAGCAGCAGTTAGAACAGGAAAAACGCCGATTGGGAATATCACTTGCCAAGTTGGAGACTCTGAATCCGCTGCACGTTCTAGCTCGCGGGTATGCTATCGTGCAAAATCAAGAAGGGAAAACCTTGCATCAGGCAAAGGATGTGAGAGTACAGGAACAAATTTGGATTCAGCTGCACCATGGCAAAATTCGTGCCCAGGTAGCGGAAATAGAGGAAGGAGAAGCTGCAGATGGAAAAAGCGCCGAAGAAAGCAAGCTTTGAAAAATCGATCGGTAAGCTAGAAGGCATTTTGGAGAAATTAGAACAGGGAGATCTGTCATTGGAAAAAAGCCTGGAGCTATTTCAGGAGGGGATGGCTTTATCCGCTCAGTGTGCAAAGCAGCTGGATGAAGCGGAACAAAATGTAAAGCTGATTCGTATGCAGAGCCAGGGAGAATGTGAAGAATTGGATTTTTCTATCCAGGAAGAGGAGGAAGTGTAATTGAGAAAAACCGAACAAAAGCACCTCCAAGAATATATTGATTTGGTAGAAAAAAGAATGGAATCTTACCTATTTTGCGAGGAAGATTGCCGTTATAAGAAAATTTTTGACGCTGTAAAGTATAGCGCCTTTGCAGGAGGAAAGCGTCTGCGCCCCGTTCTGCTTCTGGAATTTTGCCGGATCTCCGGCGGAAATATTGAAGATGCGGTGCCCTTTGCCTGCGCATTGGAAATGATTCATACCTATTCTCTGATCCATGATGATCTGCCGGCGATGGATAATGATGATTATCGCCGGGGCAAGCTGACCAATCACAAGGTTTTTGGCGAGGGGATTGCTGTGTTGGCCGGGGATGCTTTGCTGAACCGAGCTTTTGAAACTGCGCTTTCTGCCGGGGAAGGAACAAGTTTAACAGCGGCACAAATTCTTGCGGCCACACGTTGCCTTGCGCAATGCGCCGGCATGGACGGCATGATCGGAGGTCAGGTGCTGGATCTGGAGGGCGAAAATAAACAGCTCTCCCTATCACAGCTGGAGCAGCTGCAAAATCTCAAAACTGGTAAGCTGATTCAGGCTGCGGCAGTGATGGGCTGTATCCTGGCTGGCAAGGCAGATGAGGAGACTTTAGGTTATGCAAGAACCTTTGCATCTTGTTTGGGACTTGCCTTTCAGATCCAGGATGATATTCTGGATATCGAAGGGGATCCGTCTATTTTGGGCAAGCCAATTGGCAGTGATGCGGAAAATCAAAAGTCTACGTTTCCCAGCATACTGGGATTGGATGCTTGTCGGAGTAAGGTGAAAATGCTGACCAATCAAGCAGTAGAAGCCCTTAAGTATTGGGAGCAAAGTGAATTTTTACAGGAATTTACTTGGGAGCTTGCAGATCGAAATCATTAATTTATGTAAAACAAAAGGTGTTAAATTGTTAAATCCCTGCTGTTTTACTATTAAAACTTGAAAATGAGCAGAAAATATGTTACCTTAATAATAATGTGGCGCAGTATTCTAGTCAGAGCGTGCGCTTCCCAGTACGGGCCTAAAAATCCGTAAAAGGGCATATCGATGAAGTCCCTGGTGTTTGCCCTTCACGCCCAGTTTAGGGTGGATGCTGGGGGTTAAGGTTTTAGGGCGATTTCAATGGCATGAGAACCCGACCCTATTTCCGTGGAGACCTGTAGTTGTGGAACACCTAAACATGCAATATTGATGGATGTTTTACGATGCAGGATTAAACCTGTATTGCGGTGCGGACCCCTTAGGTGGAGAA
>CAZSBD010000137.1:0-4406 GCA_964605215.1 uncultured Oscillospiraceae bacterium
AAACGAACAGATCAATAACATGATCAGGAGCGCGTTTGGTCGCTAGAAAGAGAGGTAAAATTATGAATCAGAATGGCAGATTAGCAAACAGAATGTACCTTAACAGGTTTGCGGCAACGGATATGATTGACAGAACGGGAGCGGAGGCGCTGATCAATGAGCAGGTGGCCAGAGAGATCATCCAGGGCGCTGCAGAGCAGTCAACAGTGCTCCGTATGGGGCGCAAGCTGCCAAATATGTCCAGTAAGAAATACAGAATGCCGGTACTTGATATGCTGCCGGTAGCTTACTGGGTGAACGGGGACAGTGGTTTTAAACAGACATCCAAGATGATGTGGAAGAATAAATACATTGTTGCGGAGGAACTGGCTGTGATCATTCCAATTCCGGAGGCTGTATTGGATGATGCGGATTATGACATCTGGGGAGAGGTAAAACCGAGGGCCATTGAAGCCATCGGCAAAAAGATCGATGGCGCTGTTATCTTTAATGTTGAAAAACCGGATGCCTGGAGAGACGGTATTGTGGCAGGCGCAACCGCTGCAGGGAATGTCGTGACGTTTTCTGCGGGTGATGACCTGTATGATAAGATTATGTCTGAGGATGGCGTGATCGCGAAGGTTGAGGAGTCCGGCTTCTTCCCGTCGGGTCATATGGCGGATGTGACGATGAGGGCAAAGCTGAGAGGATTAAAGGATACGACCGGACAGCCGATTTTTAAATCTGATATGCAGGGTGCGACGGCCTACAGCCTTGATGGTTCTCCGATGGATTTTCCGAGAAACGGTGCTTTTGACAAAACCAAAGCATTGATGATTACGGGAGATTTCTCACAGCTTGTATATTCTATCCGTCAGGATGTAACGTATAAGCTGCTTACAGAAGCAACGATCGTAGATCCGTCTACAAAGGAAGTTATCTATGCTCTTGCGCAGCAGGATATGGTCGCCCTTCGCATTGTTATGCGTCTGGGCTGGGAAATCCCGAACCCAATCAATAGCCTGAAGGAAAAAGAAAATGAGAGATTTCCATTCGCAATCTTAAAAGCTGGCGCATAAATGGAATAAGGAGGAACTGTCATGTATGTAGATTACAGCTATTATGCCGATGAGTATGGAGGAAAGATGCCGGAAGAAGACTTCGTAAGGGCAGAGCGACAGGCAGAAGCGCAGATTAGATACATGACCTGCCTGAATGGAGATATTTTTAGTGTTGATATGGATGCTGTGCGCGATGCTGTGTGCGCGGCATCCGATGTCATTTATGAAGATATGGCGGCACGGGAGAAAAAGGCTCAAAACGGTATCAATGGTGCCGTTAAGTCTGAAAATAATGACGGTTATTCAGTGTCTTATGTGACAGAACAAATGGATGGACAGACTTCGGAAGAATTATTGCGCAAAAAGATCTATCATGCAGTTTACACATATCTTCTTCCGACTGGATGGCTTTCAAGGAGGGTGAAACGCGGATATGGTTACTAATGCGGATATCACTATTTATAACCGTGAATATGATCAGAAGAACCGCCTGGATATCTGGCACCGGACGGTGATCAGAGGCGTCTGGTTTCATGCGGACAATAAGGTCCAGCAGACAGATTCCGGCTTGAAAAGTTCCGATGTCTATAAGATACGGATTCCTGTTGAAGCTCCGGGAAAAGAGTATCTTGATCCGGAGGCTTATGCTGCATCAGAAAATAAAGATGATCACTGGACGATTCAGCAGGATGACATTGTTGTGATTGGTGTATGCGGTTGGGAGATAGCCAAACCGGCCGATCTGACAGCTTTGCATAAGCGCTATGTGAAAATAACGTCCTGGTCAGATAACCGTTTTGGTGGTCTGCCACATTGGCGGATTGGAGGTGTTTAGAATGGCAGGGAAGGTTAATTTTAAGATTGAGACGCCGAGAGGGCGTGTTATTTCATTCAGGACAAAAGCCGGTGAATTTAAATCTAAACTTACTTGGGGCGAAGGCTTTGGTCCTAAGAAAAAAGAAGACTTTACAAAGGCACAGGAATTTGTCGATTCCGAGTGTCTTCGGTATATGAACCCTTTAACACCAAGATTGACCGGCACAATGATCAAATCCGCTTCGCTCGGCACAGTTATTGGTTCGGGACAGATTGAGTATCTGGCGCCTTATGCAAGACGGCAGTATTATGAAAATAAAAGTCAGGGTGACAGAGGACGTCTGTGGTTTGAACGGATGAAGGCCCAGCACAGAGATGACATTGTAAAGGGGGCAGAACGCTTTGCAGCAGGAAAGTAAGACGGTTTTATCCGCAATAAGGGAATACATCATGACATGCCCCTTCTTACACGACGGAGCCGTCAACATCGGTTATCTTGGTGACCGGATAGAGTATGCAATTGATGTGCTGCCGATGACGCCGGTTGTCAAGCGATACACCGACGGCAGTTGTCAAAAGCAGTATGGCTTTACATTGACCAGCAAGGAAGCTTTTGACGGCGATGCGAGAACGTCTCTTGATAACAGTGGATTTTATGAAGATTTTGAAAGATGGATTGAAAAAAATGATCGGTATGAGGTTTATCCGGAGCTGCCGGACGGCCTTGTTCCGCAGATGATCGAAGTGACAACGGGCGGTTATATATTTGATATCGAGTCTGACATGGCAAGGTATCAGATACAGTGCCGCCTTGTTTATTTACAGGAGGTATAGAAATGGCTATTACAGGTAAGTTGGTAAAACGGAATCAGAAAGTGGCTTATTACGGCGTGCCTGCATCCGATGGCAATTCGGTGACTTTTACCAGGATGAAAGGTTTTACAAGTATGAGTACGTCAAAGAATTCAAAGGAATATTCCCGTCAGTATGTGGATGAAGCTTTTGAGGAATCGGATGTAACGGGTTATTCACCATCCATGAGTTACGCTTTTGACCAGTATAAGGGCAATGCGGTTCATGATGATATCGTGAATATCACAGACAATGAATTGACAGGCAATGATGCGATCAGAGAGATCGTGCTGGTCGATCTCTCTGACACGAAGACCGGCGGCGGTTATGCGGCCAGAAAGCGGAGCTTTGCAGTTATCCCGGATTCCGAAGGTGACAGCACGGATGCTTATACATATTCAGGAACATTTAAGACAAAGGGTGACAGCATTGTTGGTACGGCAACGCTTGGCGAAGACGATCTGACAGTAACGTTTGCAGCAGCGGAATAATAGTAAAGGAGTGAGCCTATGAGCCAGATATGGGAATATAACGGTGAAAAATATGAGTTTGATCTGATGGACGCTGACAATGCGGAGCTTTTTAACCGGGCGACGGCAGCGCTTGAAGAAAAAGAAAAACACGGTAAGGAAGTGACCGGACTGGGAAATATCATCAGGTATAGCTGTGATATGGTTTATGAATTTTTTGATGATATTTTCGGTGAAGGAACTGCTGAGAAGATGTTTGGCAAGGACTATAATCTTCGGACATGCAGCGAAGCATATTTTAATTCCTTTATTCCGTTTGTCCAGAGTCAGTCAGAGGAAATCAATGGTTACTTTAACAGGTTCCGGCAGAATACGCTGCCTCAGCCAAACCGTGAGAAGCGGCGGCATAATAATTACAGGAACAAGGGTAAACGATGAAGTTGTACGGCAAGTATCCCACATCTGTAGAGGTAGATGGCATCCGGTATCCTGTTGAAACGGATTTCCGTAAATGGATAGAATTCCATGACATCATTCTGCAGCATGGGGACGATGAGCGGCGGATCAGAAAGATTCTGGGATTATTTAAAAACGGGTACCCGGATGATATTGCAGAGGCAGTCAATGCGCTCTGCAATTTTTATGCCGCGGGCCAGTTGAAGGATAGTGATACAAAGGAAAGCAAAAAGACAGTACCGAACTATGATTTCGAATTTGATCAGGATTATTTCATTTCCGGTTTTCGTGAAAATTATGGGATATCGCTGCTGTCCATTGATTATCTGCATTGGTGGGAATTTCTCGCCCTGTTCCGTGGAATGAACGCAGACACGGAACTCAAGCAGCGGATGCAGCTCAGGTCTATGGATATCGGCCAGATCAGAGATGTCAAAGAAAAGGCGAGGATCAGGCGGGCACAGTTGTCAATTGCTATTCCGCATTCTGAGATGGATGATGAAGAAATTGGTGATGCATTTGCGTCGGTGTTTTAAATGGTAAATAACAAATATGAAAGGGATTGGTATAAATGCCCTAATTGCGGTCAGAAGCTGCTGATCTATAGTAGTCAGGCAAAAGCAAAGGGTATTTTTATTTTATGTAAAAAGTGTAAAAAGGAAATAGAAATAAAAATATAAGGAAGCATTAGTGAGCCATTGAGCCGTGTTATCCGGGAAGGAGGTAGTGTGAAAGAAAGTAGAAGTCAGCCAAAAAATGGCGCACTTAAACA
>CAZSBD010000138.1:0-4399 GCA_964605215.1 uncultured Oscillospiraceae bacterium
GGAATGCGATGTGCTGTTCGACCGCCTGCGCGTACAGCTGCGGCTGGATGAACAGGATACAGAAAGCAGCTCCGAGAGGTGTCATCTGCAAGATGAGCTGCGGCGTATACAGCAGGCGGTGGCAAAGCTGTATGATGACAGGGCCGCAGATCGCATTGGCGACACAAATTTCTATCCGCTGCTGGCGCGGTATGAGGCGCAGACAACGGAACTTGAAAAGCGTTTGATGCAGCTGGACGGCGCAGGGCAGGAGAACGCGATACCTGACCGTTACAAGCGGCTGCGTAGGATCATTGAACAGTATGCAGATGTCAGCAGGCTGACGCCGGCGCTGCTCTTTGAGCTGATCCAACGGATCGAGGTCGGGCAGGGTACATATCAGCAGACAGCGGCAGGAAAAACCAAGCGGCAAAAGGTGACGATTTGGTTCCGCTTTTTGCCGGAGCCGTATGAGGTAGAATTGTGTACATAAAAAGAACCGTACCGCATGCGCCGCACAGTTGAAAATACAGGGAAGTGTCAGAGGAATGGCTTTTCGCATACACCTGAAACCTATGCACATGGTCAGGGCCTGCTTGCCGCAGGCACGGCAGCATTGGAAAGGACGATCCAGATTGTAAGCCACTCTGGGCAAATAGCCGGAATCTTCCAACAAGGTAAAGAGCGGGAAGAAAATAGCCATAGGCGGCAGCATAATGGATACAACCCATGCCACGACATGATAGATACCGGAAATTGCCAGATCACAAAACCATGGTACAGCCCCTAAAGCTGCCAGCAAAGCATGGAGCCTTGCTTCCAGTCCGAACAAGCCGGCTGCCAAAAGAGCGGAGGGATAGTTGGCGCCTGCAATGGTAATCCAGAATATCAGAGCAAGCAAAAGCAGCATGATTGGATATCCGGTCCATTTGCTGGTGAAGATCCGGTCTAACCTTCGATCTAAGGCAGAAGGCTCAGGCGTGCTATAGGATACGGCTTTTTGATGAATCCTTTCCGCCTGCTTGACCAGCGCAGCTGTGATTGCATCCTGCAAGGCTTTTCTGGATATTCCGTTTTCCTGCAGATAAACCTGCGCTTTTTTTAAAGCACGCTGTATATTTTTATCCTGCGTCAGATCCTGCTTTAAATGATGGTTCACAGAGGCGAGAAGAGAAGGTTCCCCTTCTAACAGACGAAGAGCCAGCCAGGAAGACGATAGTTTGCCCTCTGCGGCCTCTTGCAAAGCGGGAGTGAGGATATCAACTGCATGCTTTATGCAGGTTGGATAAGAAACCGAAAACGGTTTCGGATAATCTTGAAAGGGAAATTCATCCAGCTGCTGAACAAGCTGCTTTAGGGTTTTGGGATCTCTGGCAACGGTCCCAATAACCGGAACGCCCAGATATTGGGACAGAACGGAAAGGTGGATCCGGATGCCTTTGCGTTTGGCTTCGTCTAGCAGATTGACACAGATAACGGCTTTTTTTGTGATTTCCAGAATTTGCAGAACAAGATTCAGGTTGCGCTCTATGCAGGTGGCATCACAGACAATCAGAACAGCATCTGGCTGCTCAAAGCAGATAAAATCTCGGGCAACCTCTTCCTCGGCAGAATGGGACATCAGCGAATAGGTGCCAGGAATATCGACAAGGCGATAGCAATAACGTTTGGTTTGGCAGCTTCCATAAGCCAGATCTACGGTTTTGCCCGGCCAGTTGCCGGTATGCTGGTGCATATGGGTCAAGTGATTAAACAAAGTGCTTTTTCCCACATTGGGATTCCCCGCAACCGCAATGACTTTTTCGGGCAGCGGGGCATTAGAGCATCTTTTTATCTGATCTATACGAAATAAGTTCATTGGCTAATCCTTTACGGTCACTAAAATTTCTTTGCTGTCATTTTTGCGAATGGCAATGACGGCGCCTCGGATCAAAAATGCGGAGGGATCTCCCAATGGGCTTCGCCCCAAGCATTTTACCAGGGTGTTTTCCAGGCAACCGATATCCTGCAGCCTTCTGCGGATGCTGCCGCTGGCATGTAAATTTTGAATTTGGGCGGTTTGCCCAGGCTGTATGTCACAAAGATACATCGCTTGATTCATAAATCAGCTCACCTCACAATAAATTTTAGGAGAAAGAAACTTTATTTCTTCATGCTCATGATATGAGGAAGAGGCATAAGGTGACAAAAAAGAAGGGAGAGCGGTAAATGGAACAGGAATATTACACCATGAAGGGCTATGAGCGGCAAAATGGGGAAGAAATGACTGCCGCTATGGAGGATTATTTGGAAATGATTTGCCGTCTGCTCCGTCAGCAAAAAGTGGTTCGTATCCATCAGCTAGCGGAGCAGCTTCACGTGAAACCTTCTTCTGCTTCTAAAATGGTACGAAATTTAAAAGAAGCCGGGTATTTGGATTTTCAAAAATACGGCTATTTGATCATAACAGAAAAAGGGAAGAAAGCCGGGGAGTATTTGTTATATAGGCATCAGATTTTAAATGAATTTTTATGTTTTGTGAATCATTCAGATTCGGAATTGGCGCAGGTAGAGAAAATTGAACATTTTATGGATCCGAGAACCATTGAAAATTTGGAACGTCTCACACAATTTTGGAAACGAAAAGAAAAAAATATCGACTAGAAGTTACCATTTAACTTCTGTATTTTTTGATAAGTAACTGTTAGAAACCTCTGAAAATCAGTCTGGAAAATTCCGCAGTTTTACATAAACTTTATAAGAATTTAACATAGTTATATCATTTCATTGAAATTGGTAACATTAACTGCTATAATAAAAAAAGCGGAAAAATCGAAAATGGAAATTCGGAGGAACAGATGAATTTAACATCAGTTTTGGGATTATTAGGCGGTATCGGCCTGTTTTTGTACGGCATGAATTTGCTCAGTTCCTATCTGCAAAAAGTTGCTGGCGCAAGCATGGCCAATATTCTGGAAAAGCTGACCAGTAATCCAGTGAAAGGCGTTGCGCTGGGCGCCATTGTAACCGGCGTAATTCAAAGTTCGGCGGCAACATCCGTTATGGTCATTGGTTTTATCAATGCAGGTATCATGAAACTGACGCAAGCGGTTCCTGTAGTCATGGGTGCCAATATTGGTACCACAGTCACAGCACAAATTCTGCGTTTGGGCGATATTTCCAATGATAATATTATCTTGTTGCTGCTTAAGCCCTCATCTTTTGCACCCATCTGCATTATCATCGCGGCGGTGATTATTCTGATGAGCAAGCGCAAGAAGAGACAGGATGCCGCTCATATTCTGATGGGTTTGGGTATCTTATTTATCGGTATGAATCTGATGGAATCCAGTTTGGCTCCTTTGAAAAATTCTGAAGCTTTTCATCAGCTATTTTATATGTTTAAAAATCCTTTGTTGGGTATTTTGCTGGGTCTTGCGGTTACAGCAATTTTGCAAAGTTCTTCCGCATCGGTTGGTGTGCTGCAGGCGCTCTCCTCTACTGGCACCATTACTTTTTCTATGACAGCCCCCATTGTTATGGGTATGAACGTAGGTAAATGTATCACGGTCATCATTGCCAGCATCGGAACCAATAAAAAAGCGAAAAGAGCGGTTCTGATTGACGTTATGACTAATGTAATCGGTGTTGTTCTTTTCTTTGCCGTAATTTATGGCTATCAGAATCTAATAGGCTTTTCTTTTTGGGATGATACTGTAAATCGTGGTAATATTGCTAATTTCCATTCTTTGTTCAACCTGCTCACTACATTCTCTCTGCTGCCGATTTATCATCAATTGATTGCGCTTTCCGGCAAAATTATTCATGAGAATGAGAGTACTAAAATGGAAAAGCTCACGATTTTGGATGATATTTTCTTGGACAACCCATCTCTCGCACTGGAACAGTGCAGCAAAATTATTGTAGAAATGGGTGCTACTGTTAAAGAAAACTATGCTTTAAGCTTTGAATTGCTCATGAACTTCGATGAAAAGAAAATGGCACAGTTGACAGAAAATGAAAACTTTTTGGATCGAACAGAAACGGTATTAGGCGATTATCTGCAAAAAATCACCAGCAAGGACATCACAGATCGTGACAGTAAATGGGCAACAGAAATTATCCATACGGTAGGTGATCTGGAACGAATCGGCGATTACTGCATCAATGTAGCAGAAGTTGGCGAATATAATCGGGATCAAAATCTTGGTTTTACACCAGAATGTCAGAGAGAGATCCGCTATATCAGGGACGCTGTTGCGGATATCATTCAGACTACAATGGATTCCTACACGGATAACAATCTCCGGTTGGCCAGCCGAATTGAACCGCTGGAGGAAACGGTTGATTGTTTGGTAGAGGTTTTGAAATCTAAACATGTAGAACGACTAAAGATGGGTACCTGCAATACCCAGAGCGGCATTTCTTTTCTAGAAGTGTT
>CAZSBD010000139.1:0-4391 GCA_964605215.1 uncultured Oscillospiraceae bacterium
CGGGAGCCTTACCCCGGCCGCCTTAATTATAACCGAGTATGGCAGAAAAATCAAGGAGAACCGCCCCGGAGGTTACAAGGGCGGAAGCAACCGAAAAAATTCTTAACCTACCGGGACAACCGTCCAGCGGTTAGGCTGGACGGTTTTATTTTGCCTTTACCCCTTCCCCCCTTGAAGTGTATAACTTTCACATCGGTTTTTCCCAATCTTCTCCCTATGGGCGTTTTGTCTCCTGGGGTGCCCTTTTTTTCGTGGCTTCACGAAAATGGCCGCCGAATCCGTATCAGGTGTTTCCGGTGTCCCCGCCCCGCGCTGGTGTCCTCCAGTAGCACCAGGTTACGGGTGAGATACCGGGCGCGGCCGTATTTCTGGTAGGCCGTTTTTTTCTTTACCTCCGGATAAAAACCGTCTGAACTCCGTAAATCGGGATTTTTTTTCTCTTTGGGTCTCTCTCCCAGCCCGGCAGCCGGTTTAAGATGGCAGTTAGCCGCCGGTTTGTCCCGTCATTCTTGGCATTGGCCTCTGAGGTTACGCCCAGAACATCCTTTAGCTCCTTCCGCAGCTCGATCAGGCTGATCTGGCAGCGGGTCACCGTTCCGTCCGGCTGTCCCAGATCCCGGTTGGCCCATTGCCGTTTCTGGTACTCGTCCATCGTGTTCCAGTTTTCCGGGATCGGCCTGTCCAGATATTCCTGTACCAGGCCTTCCCATTCATCCTGCAAAACGCTGTTTTCCTGAATCCGGGTGGCCTCTTCCTCCAGCGCCGGGTCATCCAGCCATAGCTTTTCCCCCTGGGCCAGAATCTCCTTGGCCTCCGCCCAAAGCTGTCCAACCGTCTCCCCGTCCAGATCCAGCACCCGACGCATACAGTCCTTGTTTTTCGTGCAGTGTACAATCCACCAGCGGCGGTTTCCCGTCTGATCCCGCAGCGGTTCCGGGTCGTTGGTGGTGGCGATAAAAACGCTTTGCCGTTTGTAGGTCTGGGGGTGCCGGCCATAGGCGGGGCGGTAAGTGTCCTCCTGTTTGGATATGTACTGCTTGACCGCCTCCACATCCGCTTTTTTGGTAGCGGTCATTTCCGCGATTTCGCAGATCCAGACACCCCGCAGGGCCTCATAGCTTTCCTTTCTTTGTCCTCCGCTGTTTTCTGTTCAATCTGTCATCCCTCTCTTTTCCTTACTCTTTTTTCGCGTTTTCCAAAAACATCCCGATCTGCTGGCATACCGTATTTCTGACACAGGCGCTTTCCCGTTTCACGATATGCCGGGAACCGTCTATATAGATGTCATATAAATTCTCGGCTTTGTCATACCGAATCCGGATCAGAATGTCCCGGTATCTTTGGCTGCTGCTCTTCCTTCGTTTCTCCATATTCCCTCCAGGCCTCATAGATCAGGGGCTGGGTTACGGATTTATAGTAGGCATATACCCGGCTCCGGCTTCTGTAGATCCGTTCTCCGACCTCGTCCCAGGACAGCCCTTCTATATATCGCAACCGGAGAAGGCTGCGGCTCTCTGCGTCCGGGATGCGTTCGATAAACCGTTCCAGCCTTTTTTCCGCGTCTAAAAGCCCCTGTTCCAGCTGAAGCATCCGGTTTTCCTCTTCCCGCAGGGAGCGCAGATAGGCTTCCGTTACATAGGGGTTTCCCATTGGGACGCTTTGATAGCGCTGGCGTAAGACCGTTATCCGGTTTTTCAGGTAGGGCATCTCTACCTTCGCGTCATTCGCGCTTTGCAAAAATTGTTCACAGGCTTCTTTTTCTGTCAAATACAGTACCCTCCTTCCAGCTTTAATGCGGATATCAGCTCCCGCTGATTTAAGTGTTTATGATTTAGGGCTTCCAGGATCCGATGGTCTATGGTGTCCCTGCACAGCAGATGGTGTATGATAACCGGTTTGTCCTGCCCGGTTCTATACAGCCGGGCATTGGCCTGTTCATACAGCTCCAGGCTCCATGGTAAGGAGTACCACACCAGGATATGGCCGCCCTTCTGCATATTTAACCCGTGTCCGGCGCTGGCGGGGTGCAGGAGCAGGAGCGGGATCTCTCCGGCGTTCCATTTCCGCAGGGTTTCCTCCGGGCTGCCATTCATATCCCGCGCCTGAGGAAACTCCTGAAGCAGGGCCTTTTTCTCGTGCAGGAAGCCATAGAACACCAGTACAGGCTCGCCGTTGGCCTCCTGTACAAGATCCCGCAGCCGCTGGAGCTTTTCCCGGTGAATTCGGATGATTGCCCCGTCATCGTCATACAGGAACCCGCCGGACATCTGCAGCAGCTTGTTGCCAATAACCGCCGCGTTTGCCGGCGTCACCATATGCTCGGCCTTCTCTATATCGGTGGTGGCTTCCCCGCCCAGAAGCGGCAAAACCTTCTCCTTTAACAGGAACTGATACAACGCCTTGGCTTCTTTTGGCATTTCCACGGAAACCGAATTATAAGTAATTGGCGGCATTTGGATCCAGTCCTCTTTTGTCATACTGAGGCAAAGATCTTTCAGCTTCTCATCGATGCTCTTTTTTGCCTCCTGCTTTAAGTTCCATTGATATACTATATGGCCTTTTCCATATCCCGGATAAAAGTATTTTGTCCGGTACTGGGTAATGCGGCTGCCCAGCCGCTCTCCGGCGTCAATTAAATACATCTGGCTCCATAAGTCCAGATATCCGTTTGGCGCGGGTGTGCCGGTCAAACCGATCACCACCTTGCAAAGGCCGGATACCCGCTTTAGCTTCCGGAATCTCAGACTGTTTGAGGATTTAAAACTGGACAGCTCATCGATTACCAGCCCGTCAAACGGCCAGTCCATCCCCAAAGTATCCACCAGCCAGGGTACATTTTCCCGGTTAATCAGGTAGAGATCCGCGTCCGCAGCCAGAGCTTTCCGTCTCTGCTTGGGATCCCCCAGAATCTTGCTGTAGGTAAGGTGCAGATGATCCCATTTTTCTATCTCATCGCTCCAGGTCAGCCGAGCCACATTCAACGGGGCAATCACCAGTACCTTGCTGATCCGAAAGTCCTCATAGATCATCCGCTGCAGGGCGGTCAGCGTAATTACGGTTTTTCCCAGTCCCATATCCAGGAACAAGGCGCATCGGTCGTGATCCATCAGCCACTGTTCCCCCAGCGCCTGATGATGCTTCGCTTCATACTTCATTCCTTTTAATCCTTCATGTAGAATTTGGTTTCAAAGCCGTCGCCCTTCAAAGGCAGCCCCCGCGCCCAGGGGATTTCTTCCGCGAAAATCCTTTTGACCTCCGCAAGCCCCCTTCCGCTGCCGTAAGGCTCCGTCAGGATTACCTCATCGTGGACGTGAGCGCGGATATCCCAGCCTTCTTCCTCCAGCCGCAGCATTTTGTCCCGCAGGATGTCCCTGGCGGTAGCCTGTACCAGATTCTCTGTCAGCTTTCCGCCCCAGGTAAACACGTCCTCAAATTTTCTAGTCTGCTGCTGGGTACCCTTATAACAGATTGCCGGCTTTCCATTTTTATAAGGATTCTCTTTGATGGCGGCGCCATAGTAAGCGATTTCTCTCCCGCTGGGTAACCGCATCCACAGAATACCCCTGTTAAAACGAAATACGGTTCCGCTTAGGGCGTCCCGGGCGGTGGTTTTGTCCCGGATCGCTTTTTTAGCGGCGTTTTCCAGGGTTCGCCATAACCGGCAGATTCTCGGATTTGCCGACCGCCATAGATCGACCGTATGGGTCATTTCCTCGTCGGACATCCCCATTTTATCCGCCCCAAAGGCTAACAGGGAGTTCACACCGCCGCCGTATCCACAGGCCAGCTGGGCAATTTTGCCCTTCGGCCGCAGGTCAGCCCGTTTGCCGCCCTTGCGGATCTCGTCCTTCGGCACGCCGAACATCTGGCTTGCCGTTGCTTCATAGATCAGGCCATCCCCCCGGAATTCCTCCAGCACCCATTCCTCCTTTGCAAACCAGGCGATTACTCGGGCCTCGATCGCGGAGAAGTCGCATACCACAAACCGATGACCTTCTTCCGGGATTAAGGCCGTTCGGATCAGCTGGCTTAGGGTATCCGGTACGCTGTCAAACAGCGCTAGGATGGTGGGGTAATCCCCCTGCCGTACAAATTCCCGGATGTCCTCCAGCATAGACAGATGATTCTGCGGAAGGTTTTGCAGCTGCAGCAGCCGGCCGGCAAATCTCCCGGTACGGCTTGCGCCGTAAAACTGGAAGCAGCCTTTTACATGGCCGTCCCGGCAAACGCAGTCCAGCATTTTCTGGTATTTGGCGGTGCTGCTCTTTGCAATGCTCTGGTAAAGCCTTAAAAATTCCCGGCTATCCGGCTTCTTTACCTGCTGGATCACATCCGGCAGGATCTCTTTTCCGCCGTCCGCCGTCACGGTCGGGATCTCCCACTTTTCCAGA
>CAZSBD010000140.1:0-4349 GCA_964605215.1 uncultured Oscillospiraceae bacterium
ATACCCCGGAACGGCTGAAAAAGTATTATTTTTCCCATAAGCTGCGGGATGCTGTGACACAGATAATTACCACCGATCCATCCTTGACCGGTTTGACAGATTATCAGGCGTTGGCAGCCTATCAGATTGGCGTGATTGCCGGCTTTGCCAATGGTCCGGAAATCGACAGCCTGCCGGAAAGCTGCAAGACGGAATTTACAGACACTGCCGCTTTACTGGAAGGGCTGTATACTGGGCAGATCCACTGCGGCGTTTGCGATAAAGGCGTGCGGCAGCATTTACAGAAAGCAGGGGAGATTTTATTTGAGATTCCGGCATTGACCTATAAACGGCCGCTGTATGTTATGTTTTGGGAAGAGCAGACCCGGGATAACTTTGATAATGTTGAGTAATAAACATGAACAATCCGGGAGTGGACGAGAAAGGTAATGTTCTGAATTACAGATACTGTGAAAACAGAGCTGCACAGTATATCAGAAGATACTTTGATTCCGTTTTTGCTGTTGATCCGCCGTTTGAGGAATGGGAAATTGAATTGCATCCGGTTAGGAAGGAATCTTATGCAAATAATTTCCAGTTTGTTGGGCAGTTATCCATGTAGGGTAACTGCCCGTTTGGTCATTTTGACAGAAAATTAGAAAATAAAGCAGAGGCAACACCAAAGGTAAAAGAGAGTAAAATATTCCAAATTCTTCAAATATGCCATATATGATAAAATACTGATTAAGGTACACTTCCTGCGTTTCTTTCCCTTGTAGGCGCTTCGGTGTTTGCAGGGGACTTTTTATAGGTTGCCATATTTTGCGGGTAAAAGAGTAATTGCAAAGCCCTAGAAAAAATGCTATTATAAAATAAATCAAAAAAGGAGAACGTCATAATGGAGTTTCCAGGATTTTTGCCGGAAGCACTGGATTTTTTAGTAGAAAACCGTTTGAATAATGACAAAGAATTTTATGAGGCCATAAACCTCAATATGTGATCCAGATCAAGGAACCGTTTTATCTGCTGGCGGAACAGATGCGTCCTGTCATGGAAAAAATGGATCCGAATTTCATTACGGATCCCAAACGAATTATGTCCCGTATTCGGCGGGATACCCGGTTTACCAAGGATAAAAGCTTATATCGGGATCGAGTTTGGCTTGCTTTTGTTCGGGATAAAAAACGATGGTCCAGCAGCCCGTGCTGCTATTTTGAAATGAGTCCCTCCGGATTTCAGTATGGTGTAGGTTATTATTGGATGCCGCCGGATCGTATGGCGATCTGTCGGGAAATGATTCTGGAGGAGGAGCCTGTTTTTCAAAAAGCTTACAGATGTGTGGAGAAAAATCGAAAATTTATTTTCAGCGGCAGAGAATATAAGCGACCCAAATGTCCAGATGCGCCTGAAAAATACCAAATATGGCTAAACAAGAAGGAACTGGAGCTTTTTTATCACTCGGATGATTTTAACAGCTTGTTTTCCGGAAACTTTGTAGAACCTATGTTGATGGATCTGGGAAATATGATCCCTTTTTACCGCTTTTTGCAGGCGGCGGAAGAAAGAGGGAAAAAGAAAACAGAATAAGAAAGAAGTTGAAACGATGCAATATGTTGGCTTGGATTTCGAAACAGCCAATTCCGCCCCAGAAAGTGCTTGCTCTATCGGTATTGGTGTGTTTGACCGACAGATATTACAGCAGGAGACAGAAATTTTGATCAAACCGCCACAGGGTTTTGATACGTTTCATCGGTTTAATACTTATATCCACGGTATCCATAAAAGAGATGTACAGGATGCCCTTGGTTTTGATCAAATCTGGCCGCAAATTCGGCAGATGATCGAAGGAAACCTGGTTATTTGTCATAATGCAGCCTTTGATATTCAAGTATTGCGAAAGCTGTTTGCATATTATCAGTTGGAGTTTAAGCCTTTTTATTATATTTGTACAGTAAAGGTATCCCAAAAGGTTTGGCCGGAGATGGAAAATCATAAACTGAATACGGTTTCCCGTCAGTTGTGCATTCCTCTCCATCACCATCATGCTGCCAGTGATGCCATAGCGGCAGGTTATATTTTGCTGAAAGCAATGGAAACGACGGGCAGTGAGGATGTTTTTCGGATGGCTTGTTCTTTGGGGTTGCAGATGGGCTATGTTTCACCGGAGGAAATAGTCAAGTGTGCTGTTAGTCGGAAATACAGAAAAGAAGAAAATACGGGGCGAGCTAAGGAGGAATTATAGAAATAGATTGCAAAATTTACAGAAAGATGATATGATAAAAGCAAGAAAGGAAGGGGTCATAATGGATAAAAAAATTCCGTATGAGAAAATATTAGAGTATGCAAATCAGTATGCAAACCGTGAAAAGGCGATGCAGGCGGTTGATTATGCTGTGGATCGCGTCAAGGCATTTAAACCCCTGGATTTATTTCTGTTTCATTCCGCCTTGGTTTCCTTTGGTGTTTTGGTCGGAACAACCTTAGCAAATTGTCTCAAAAAATATAAGATTTTTCTCTTTTTAGGATTTTTGCTCTCCAGTGTATATCTTATTTTCAGAATTTTTAAAAGCTTGGATGAGGAAGAATAATCTTTTTTAGGGCAGAGAATTTCACTGCCCTTTTATTTGCGGGTATGGCGGAATTGGCAGACGCGCCAGATTTAGGTTCTGGTATCTCTGATGTGCAGGTTCAAGTCCTGTTACCCGCACCACAACAAAAACGCTCGAAATCGTTGTTTTTTGCAACTTTTTCGAGCGTTTTTTTATTGTGAAGACAATTTGAAGACAAAATTACAGATTTAATTTTTTATGCATTTCATCTATTTCATTGTGAACGTAAATCTCCGTAGTCATTTGAATATCTTTGTGTCCCCAATATTTTTTGTATAGTGTAGATATCTATACCGTGTCGCCGCATCGATGTGCCGCATGTATGTCGAAGTTCGTGGGCGGTCAAAATGGGAATATCAGGATTAGCTGTATGCATAGAATTCATAAATCTTTTTAGCTATTGGAGACCAGGTTCTTGGCATTTGCGGAGTTCCTGTAGAGGTAACTGGAAAAATATGAGCCTATGAAGAAAAGTCTGTAAATAAGATTCTTCTATGATAAGGATTGGCGAAATGCTTGTAAAATAGGCGTTTCGCCATTGTTTTATATATAACAATTTTACAATTTTACAATTTTACAGAAAAACTTTCACACTCTCGTTAATCTGGAAATAGATATTGCAAATTAGAAAATCACTAGCTATCTTCTTCCGTTTGCTTGCTTGTAATGTTGTCCAATTCAGCTATCGTTTCCATCATCTTACGCAATACAAAGTTGATTTCATTGGGGTCTGCCTGCAAAGAATACATTACCTGCAAAGTGATACTATAACGTTGGATCTCAGCGGCTAGGTTCTTAATGTCATTAAAGTTGGCCATAATAAACTATTCTTTCATTTTAGGATACTCTTATTATACCTGAAAATACAAATTTTGCCTATAGAATTCATCATTTGATTTGAATTTTAAGATGCAAATTTATCAAATAAAATATAAAAATCTTTTATAACTCTATGTAAACATAAAAAAACACCAGGTTTTAATAAACCTGGTGTATTTGATGGCGGAGAGTCAGGGATTTGAACCCTGGGTACGCTCATCACGCACACACGATTTCCAATCGTGCGCCTTCGACCACTCAGCCAACTCTCCATGTTGCAAGTGCTCTTCTCAAGCAGCTTCTTTATTATACTACACTTTTAAAGTTTGTCAACACTTTTTTTCAATTTTATAACAAAAATTTCAAAAGAAGCCGTTAGATCGACGGCTTCTTTGACATTGGATGTCTATAGATCCTGTAAGTCAGCAGCAGGAATATCATTTTCCATATTATCTCTCGCCAAATCGTTATCTATCACAGGATAAAGATCAGCTGGAATTGGTTTATCCCCTCTGTGTTTTTTTATCTGCTTCCAATTGGTCAGCTGTGGGGAACGTTTTGCATTGGACATGAAAATCACCTCGTCCTTAGTTTTTCCGTCAGAGGAGATACTATCAGTACAAGGTGCTGGCATGAAAGACGCAAAAAGTAATTTTTGATAAATCTTAGTTTAATTATGTTTAACGGAATCACATAGAGAAGCTAAACAGCATTTTTCACAATAAGGCTTTCGGGCGGTGCAAACTTCGCGACCGTGAAGAACCAGCCGATGACAGAAATCCGACTGTTTTTCCGGCTGAATCATTTCTTTAAGAGCCATCTCCACTTTTTTCGGATCCTTAAGCTGATGAACAAAGCCGATGCGGTTGGCCAGACGGATACAATGCGTATCGGTTACAATAGCTGGCTTGTGATAAATATCTCCTAAAATTAAATTGGCAG